>NZ_JAYESN010000390.1:0-2152 GCF_034860625.1 Lamprobacter sp. | reverse complement strand
CCCAGCGCTCAGGCTCGGGGTCACCAAGGCCGTCCTCGCCTCACGCCTCTCGATTCAACCCGAGACCTGGTCGCGGGTGACCCGCCGCTTGGTCGATGCCGGCGTGATCAGCGTCGAGGGTGAGCGGATCGAGGTCCGGAACCGCACGGCCCTGCAGGCGCTGGCTGACGAGATCTAGGTGTTTGGGCTCGATGACATCAACGAGCTGCCGCTCTCCTACGACATCGCCTGGTATGAGCAGCAGGCGATCATCGTGCTGTTGGCGCTACTGCATCGGGGCGTCAAGCGCCATCAGGACGCGCCAGCCCCCTCAGCGGACTCGACGGCGCGCTGATTGGCCTCAAATCCACCCTTGGCCTTCCAGCCCTCGAGCCCGTCTTGCAGGATGCGCACATTGTCCCAGCCCAGCAGGCGCAGCGCGAAGCCGGCCTGCGCCGACAGCGAGCCGGTGTTGCAGTAGATGACCACCGGCTGGTCGCGGGGGATCTCGTCGCGCTGGGCCACCACCTGGCGCCACTCGATATTGACCGCGCCGGGGATCTGATCGGCCTCGAACTGCGCCGCATCGCGGGCATCGATGACCAGGATCTTCGGCCAATCCTCGGCCGGGATCTGCTCGGGCAGGATGACGCTCGAGCCGTATTCGGTGAACGCCAGATAATCCTCCATGGCTTCGGCCAGGGCGGCGTTGTCATCGGCGTGGAGCGGGGTGGTCAGTAGCGAGAGGGCCGCACAGGCGGCGATGAGAGGCTTGTTCATCGTGATCTTGTGTCTCCAGAGGGGGTGTTGACCTTCAACCCAATCGTTGATCATTCGGTTGAGATCTGTCAATCTCCGCGACCGTCAAGAAAGCCAAGAGCACGAACATCACCGAGGACATCCCGCCATGGCCAAGACACCCGAGCGCAGTCTCGCCACCCGCTGCGTGCATGCCGGCGAGGCCGCCGATGCCCACGGCAGCCCGCATACGCCGGTCTACAGCACCAGCACCTTCGCCTTCCCATCCACCGCCGCGATCCTCGACGTGGTGGAGGGCCGCGCCAGCGGCAGCCTCTACACCCGCTACGGCCTGAATCCAAGCATCCAGGCGCTGGAGACCAAGCTTGCTGCGATCGAGGGCGCCGAGGCCGCGCTCGCCTTCGCCTCCGGCATGGCCGCCGAGGCGGCGCTGTTCCTGGCCCATGGGCGCGGCGGCATCCTCTGCATCGGCGATGCCTACGGCGGCACACTGGAGCTGCTGGCGGATCAGTTGCCGCTGCTCGGCATCCCGACCCATCTGCTGCTCGGCGCCGAGCTGGACCAGCTCGACGAGCGGCTCGCCAGTCTTCCGGGCAACGCCGGTCGGCTGGTGTTCCTGGAGACGCCGACCAACCCGGCGCTCGAGGTCTTCGACATCGCCGCCATCGCCGAACGAGCCCATGCCCAGGGCGCCCTGCTGGCGGTCGACAACACCTTCGCCTCGCCGGTCAACCAGCAGCCGCTGGCGCTCGGCGCCGACCTGGTGGTGCACAGCGCCACCAAGTACCTGGGTGGCCACAGCGATCTGACCGCCGGCGCGCTGATGGGCTCGGCCGCGCTGATCGGCGCGGTTGCGGGCTGGCGCAAGAACCTGGGCACCACGCCGGCGCCCGAGACCGCGGCGCTGCTCGCGCGCAGCCTGCGCACCCTGCCGGTGCGGGTGCAGGCGCAGAACGCCTCGGCACTGGCCATCGCCGAGGCCATGCAGGCGCATCCACGGGTCGCCCGCGTGCTGCATCCGGGACTCGCGTCCTTCCCAGGACATACGCTCGCGGCACGGCAGATGAGCGGCTTCGGCGGCATGCTGACCCTAGAGATTGCCACCGAGGGTGCCGACCCGGCCGCGACCGCCGCCGCGGTGGTGGTGGACCGGCTCAAGCTGTTCACGCTCGCGCCCAGCCTGGGCGGTGTTGAGAGCCTGGTGACGCAACCCTGCACCACCACGCATCACGGACTCACGCCGGAGGAGCGCCAGCGCCGTGGCATCAGCGATGCGATGATCCGCCTCTCGATCGGCATCGAAGATCCAGCCGAGCTGATGGCCGACCTGGAACAGGCGCTGGCGGGCGTCGGAGAATGAGACGCTGGGACTGGCGCATGTCAAGGGTGTTTCGACCTGCGCGTGATGTCGGCC
>NZ_JAYESN010000389.1:0-2153 GCF_034860625.1 Lamprobacter sp. | reverse complement strand
AGCCCATAGCGGGTGTGGGGACGGCGGCCTTCGGCCTGGATCAGGTAAGGCTTGGCCAGTGGCGCGCCGAGTGCTTTGGTCAGCGCCTGGTTGGCGCGCGAGCGGCGTTGATCGAAATCCTCGGCGCTGATGCCGTCGGCGAGCGCGGCCTCGGCGCGCTCGACGTCGCCGCAGTGCGCGCCGAGGATGCGCCGGTATTCGCTCAGGTACTGTGCCGCGAGGCCGTCGCTGTTCCAACGCGCGGCCTGCAGCCCCTGTTGCCGACGCCGCGCCATCAGGGCATAGAAGGCGAGTGGCGCGGGCTTGAGGCGGAGGGTCTCGCCGGCGGCCTGCAGGCGGCGGCCTTCGAGATCGATCAGCAACCGGGGTGGCTCGAGCGCGCGCTGGGCGGCAACGATGCTCTCGCCAAAGCGGGCTCGGCCCTCCAGCAGTCGCGTCGGCAAGCCCTCGCGCAGACGCACGAAAGGCACCTCGGCGAGGGTGACGGTTGCATCGCGGGTGTCGGCGAGCTTTTTGTCCTGGGTCTCGATGACGCGCGAATAGGGGGTCGGATAGAAGAAGTTCCAGCTCTGCTCGAAGGGCGCGGCGACCAGCACATGGCTGAGCCGATCCTGCGGGCGACCGAACAGCGACAGCGCATAGCCGGCGTAGTAGCCCATGGTCTTGCGCCCGCCGGCCAGGGAGACGTGCAGCGCGCACTGGGGATCGGCGGTGAGGTCGCGGACCCGCGCGATCAGTTGATCGGCGACACAGGCGTTGTCTTCGAGTTCACGGATGTCGTCCAGCGCTTGACCTTCGGCATCCGTGATGAGCTGGATCTGGTCGGTGCCGAAGCGGATCGGCGGCAGCTGGTAGTCGCGGCACAGGCGGGCGAACCAACCGGGGTCCTCGGAGAGCAGGCTCAGGCGCGCACGCTCGGCGCCTTCGACGGTGGTGAGGATCTGGATCTCGGTTGGGACGAAGGCCGGCTCGGTGGCGACGGCGAGCGCGTAGAGGGTCTCGGTGAGGATCTGCGGCGAGAGCCCGGAGACGGCGAGCAAGAGACGCCGTGGATAGTCATGCGGAGCGCGTCTGGCTGGCTCCTGATCGGCACCCGGCAGGAGGCCGTGCTCGTGTTCTGCCATGGGGTCGAGTTCCTTGCGGCGGGTTGATCCGTCGTGCATCTGGCCTGAGGCGAAGGTTACCCCAGGATGACGACGACTGTCAGTGTGGGTGTCGTCGGTGCATCCCTGCCTCCGTGTCCCTGGTGGCGATCCCGCCCCCTGGTGACGACTGGCGGCAGGATGCCCTGCGGGTGCTCGAACGGCTGGGCTGGCAAGGTTGCGGCGACCTCAGTCGCGGGTGGTCTGGTCAGGGGCGAGGCGATAGCGCCCGAGTCCAAAGCTGGTGTTCTTGCCGACATGCAGCCATTGGCCGAGGACGACCAGCGGCCAGAGCGCCGGCAGACCCGGGCCACGCAGGCGGAAACGCCCGAGCAAGCCACCGAGCTGCATGTGGGTGCCCTGGCGTGAGGAGTAGCGGGTCCAGTCGACCCAGCGCAGCTCGGCCTGCTCGAGGCGCAGCTGATCGATCGCTGTCCGCAGTGGCTCCTGCTGCAGACGCTCGGCAGCGGGTTCATAGCAGTCATAGAGCAGCGCGACACGGGTCAGCAGCGTGCCGAGCAGGGCTTGCGCATCGAGCTGTTGCGGTCGCAGATAGTGCCCGTGGCGCTTGAGTCGCAGCGGCGTCAGCAGCTGGATCGCCAGGCTGTCAGGTGCCGGACCGAGGTCCGCCGCGGCGGTGCGCAGCGGCTCGAGCCGGCCTTGCTCGGCGACGAAGACGCGCTGCCAGTCCTCGCCGCCCAAGGTGGCCTCCTGAGTGGCCTGGAAAAGACGAAAGCGCCCGCCTTCACGTCCAAGACCGCGCTCGCCGGCACGCTGCAGGGCATGGATCAGATAGGGCAGCTGATCCCCGGCGCGGCCGATCAGCGTCAGCCCCAACTGCAGCGGCTCGCCGGGAGGGATCTCGCGCTGACCCGCCGGTGGCGGCTCGAGCACGAACGGATGCGGCAGGGCGCTGTAGCGCTGGGCGGTCTGCTCGCAGGTCGGTGGCGACTCGAACAGGGTCGAGTAGACACAGTGCGTGCGCAGCAGGCAGCCCTCGCAGTTGGGCGC
>NZ_JAYESN010000388.1:0-2157 GCF_034860625.1 Lamprobacter sp. | reverse complement strand
TGAGCGCGCGAACAGGGGATGAGTGTTGAGGGCGGTCAAATGCCCTGCCCCGTTCAGACCCTGGGGCCATGGCGAGCGCGTCAAGCCCCAGGCCGGTGTCGGCATCCAACAGGCGCATGCCGGGTTGGATGAGCTGGCGCAGGAAGGCGTGCTCGGGTTCGGGCCAGGCTTCGACCTCCAGCAGGGTCAGAGTGACGGGGTGGTCGAGATCGGCCGGGACGTTGACCTGGAGGCCGTTGCTGAGGTTGAGGGTCCAGTGCTGTGGCATCGGTTGAGGGGACATCGGTCAGTGGCTTGCAGGCTCAGGCCAAGGTTTGGAGCATCATAACGCCCATCGATCTAAACGCTTGAGTTCGGCTGCGGACATCAAGCGGCTCAGTGCCGAGTTGTTGATCTGATGCAGGGTCAATGTCCGACTGACTTGAAACGTTTCTTCCAGGTCAGCCGCGGCCAGGAGCAGATCCGACTGCGCGCGACAGCGTTGTTCAACTTGCTCGCGCGGTAGTAGGAACTCGGCAGCGAAGGCATTCGCGCGTTGCTCAGGTCCACGCGGTACCTGGCCACCCAACACCTCGGCCACGGGCAACGCATGCGCGCGATCGACCAGCAGATGGCAGATCTCATGAGCCAGGGTTGACCGTCGGCCATTCGCTGTTGAAGCGCATGAGCGATGGTTGATATTGAGTAACACGGCAGGTCCGTGGCGCTCTCCCCAGACAGCCACGGCGTCGATACCCGCCGCAAGATCGATCTCACTGATGATTAAGCCCCACTGGCGGAGTATCTGATCAGTATAGACCCGTTGGTCGCTCGAGATGCCCAGCCGCTGGCGCAGCCATTGAGCCAACTGGTACCCCTGCTCGTAGGCCGGCGCTTGCATCTGAATGACCTGGGTCGCTTGCTCCGCAAGAGCATCCAGGTTTGGCGTGGCAACACTGGGTATCGCGCGGATAGCTTGCAACAGGCCGTGCTGCTGCTCGGCGCCGACGGACGCACCCGTCATCCGGGCAGCCATCAGCAATTCGCCGGGGTGCTGATGCCTATCGGCGCCGGGTTGAACCTCAAACCAGTCATAGAGACGTTGATCATTCGCGATGTCACCGGCTCCGGCCAAAAGACGCAGTTCGCCGAGATCAAGACCCGTGGTGATCGGTAGGAAGTGTTCAGCGACACGCTGTTCGCGTTCAGACCAGCCTTGTCTCGCGGACAGGGCGCGGGATTCCAGACTGGTTTCAAGCAATCTATCCAGAGCGTCACCGATGGCGGCGAGGTCGGACATCGCTTGGGCATGGGGAAGAGAGCGCGGACATTCCAACGCGGGCGACCAGAGTTGCGCGTCCCAGCCTTCGCGCAGGAGCCAGAGTGGCCTGATCGTTAGGCCCCGAAACAGCAATGAGAGGTCATGACGTTGCCGGAAGCCGAAGAGTAGATCTTCTTCCGCCTCGGCCTGGCCAACCGCCAGATCGCGCCAGCGGGCTTCGGCCTCTTGCATCATAAAGCCCGGATGGAGCGGGACGATATTGATCGGATAACCTTGCTCGTGTATCAGCCACGGCCAGATGCGGGCCAGCCCATGCAGGAAGTCGACCAACGGCCAAGGTTGGGCATCGGCAAGCGGGGTCGGCGCTCCGGAGGTGTCTCCCCAGATCGGCGTACCGGCGACGGAGAGGCTGAACCAGGCTTCGGCAAGACCATGGGCTGCCTGGGCGCCGTCTGCCGGCAGTACCCACATCTGAATGCCGCTGTCACTCCCTAGCTGTAGTGCTTGAGCCATGCTTTGAATGCTCCACCAAAACCATCAGCCACCGCGCGTTGCTCGAGCTGACGCAGAATCCTCGGAGGTTGAGGGTCCGGCGGGGCTGCACGGTGGCTCAGTCCCGCGGTTGCGGTATGGATTGCGCGGCGAGCCAGGTCTCAAGGTCGGCGCTGGCGCTGAAATCGAGCAGCGCTTCGATAAGGTCTTCGAGCTGGTCGACGGAGAGCGCTTGGATGCGCGCTTGTTGCGCCTTGCTCAGCGTGCCGAGGCGGCAGCGCAGGAGGCGCAGGGCTACCCGTTGGGCTTCGCCCTGGCGGCCTTCTTCCTGCCAAATCGGCTGGTTTTTTGCCACAATCTCCCGATAGGCACGGGTCTGTTCGAGTGGGGTCAGTTCACCAAGC
>NZ_JAYESN010000387.1:0-2163 GCF_034860625.1 Lamprobacter sp. | reverse complement strand
AAGCATGTCCTCAAAACCCACAATGAGCCTCGGAAAAATGCGGGGCGGGCAATGATGCACTAGAATCCGGCCAGGCGGGCCGGAGTTCGTGACCGCCTTCCTGACACTGATCCGCCCCACTTGCTCGCCCGATCATCCGGTTACCACAGCATGTCTGATACATTACATGGCGCTTCAAGCGCCGCCGAGAACCCTTTTCCACTGCTCTCGACTATTGATGATCCCGCCGATCTGAGGCTGCTGCCAAGCAGTGATCTGAAACAGCTTGCCACCGAGCTGCGCGGCTTTCTCGTCGATAGCGTCTCGCGCACAGGTGGCCATTTGGCTGCTGGCCTGGGGGTTGTCGAGCTGAGCATTGGCCTGCACTACGTCTTCGATACACCGCACGATCGAGTGATTTGGGACGTTGGCCATCAGGCCTATCCGCACAAGATCCTGACTGGGCGGCGTGATCGTATGGCTCGGATGCGCCAGCAGGGCGGGCTCTCGGGTTTTCCGAAGCGGACCGAAAGCCCCTATGACACCTTTGGCGTTGGCCATTCCAGCACCTCGATCAGCGCTGCGCTGGGCATGGCGATCGCCGCTAAGCAGAAGGGGGAGCAACGCCAGATCATCGCCGTCATCGGCGATGGCGCGCTCAGCGCCGGCATGGCCTTCGAGGCCTTGAATCACGGCGGCCCGCTCGATCCCGATCTGCTGATCATCCTCAACGATAACGAGATGTCGATCTCGCCCCCGGTGGGCGCTATTAGCAGTCATCTGGCGCGCCTGCTCTCTGGCGGGCTCTACACTAAGATGCGTGAGGGCAGTAAGACCGCGTTGCGTGGAATGCCTCAGCTGCGCGAGCTGGTTGGGCGCTGGGAGGAGCACGTTAAGGGCATGGTGATGCCGAGCACCTTGTTTGAAGAGCTTGGCTTCAACTACATTGGACCGGTGGACGGACATGACATGGATGCCGTGGTGGCGACCTTGCGTAACATGAAAAAGATGCCGGGTCCGCGGCTCTTGCACCTGATCACCCAGAAAGGCCATGGCTATGAGCCGGCTGAGCACGCCCCGACGACCTATCATGGCGTCACCCCTTTCGACCTAAAGACCGGCGCCGTGCCGAAGAAGAGCGGCAGTAAGAGTTATACGCAGATCTTTGGCGACTGGCTTTGCGAGCGCGCCAAGACGGATTCGCGGCTGTTGGCGATCACGCCGGCGATGCGCGAAGGCTCGGGGATGGTCGCCTTCTCCGAGCGCTTCCCCGATCGCTATTTTGATGTCGGCATCGCCGAGCAGCATGCCGTGACCCTCGCGGCGGGCATGGCCTGCGAGGCAATGAAGCCGGTGGTCGCGATCTATTCCACCTTCCTTCAGCGTGCCTACGATCAGCTGGTGCATGACGTCTGCCTGCAAGGGCTGGATGTGACCTTCGCGGTTGATCGCGCTGGCCTGGTCGGCGCCGATGGTCCAACCCACGCCGGCGCCTTCGATTACAGCTACACGCGCCCGCTGCCGAATATCCTGATCATGGCGCCGGCGGACGAAAACGAATGCTGGTGGATGCTGGAGACCGCCTATGCGCACGATGGGCCGGCAATGGTGCGCTATCCGCGCGGCAGTGGTCCGGGTGTGGCGATCGATCAATCGGGGGGCGAGCTGTTGCCGATTGGCCAGGCCGAGATCCGCCGCGAGGGGCGCGATGTCGCGCTCTTGGCGTTCGGCAGTCGGGTCGCGGCGGCCGAGGCGGTCGGCGAGCGCTTGGACGCGACAGTGGTCAATATGCGCTTCGTCAAACCGCTGGATGATCGACTGATCCTTGATATGGCCGAGCGTCATCAACTACTGGTGACGGTAGAGGAAAACGCCGTCGCGGGTGGCGCCGGGTCAGCGGTCTCCGAGCTGCTGGCCGAGCAGGGCGTGCTGGTGCGCTGCCTGCATCTGGGGCTGCCCGATCGCTGCCAAGAACAGGCCAGTCATGAGCAGCAACTCGCCGCTTGCGGGCTCGATGCCGCTGGCATTGAGGAAGCGGTGCGTGCGGAGATGCGTGATCTCGGCTTGGATCAGACCCGGCTGAAAGGTGCGAGCGCCGGTTGAGGCTTAGGGCCTGTCCAAATCTCTACCAGCGCCTTGGGGTGCCTGCTTGATCAGCTTGACGCTATGGCTTGAGGGGCCAAA
>NZ_JAYESN010000386.1:0-2179 GCF_034860625.1 Lamprobacter sp. | reverse complement strand
AGCACAAAACGCCCGATAAAGCCGCCAATCCGCCATGGATTTAACCGCCCAGACCATGATGGCGCGGCTCCATCGGGGCTCGCCGAGCACGGCCATGGCTTCGTTGAAGATGTCTGCGGCCATTTTGTGGTCGACGCTGTGCGGCTGCTCGTCGCAGAGCCAGTCGTGGATGACGGCGGCCTTGCCGGTGCGGCCGACCGTGGCAGCAGGGGCCAGACTCGGCAGGTCATGGGGCGCGGGATGGCGGCGAAGTCTGTGCGGTCGCCGGCTGGTACGGTGATCCAACGCGGCTCGGCTTCGCTGGCGCCGATGGTGCTCCAGTAGCGGAATTCCTCCAGCAGCTCGAACGGGCGCTCGGCGAGGGTGCCGGTGTGGACCTTAAGGACGAGCGGGTCGGTGAAGGAGCTCACTGGTTGGGGTTCAGGGTTTGGTGTTCAGGGCTTGGCGGTTTCGGGGTCGAGCAGGCCTTCGGCCTTGGCCTCGGCGGTGAGCTGTTCGAGCTCGGTCTGCAACGCTTGGTACTCGGCCTCTTTGCGTTGGAGAAAGCGCGCGAGGATGCGCGTCTTTTGCTCAATGCCCTCGGGCGTGAGCAGGTAGGCGGTCGTTCAACGCGCGGGGCTTAGGGTTGATGGCACCGGCCGCTGGCGCCTGATGGGTTTGTGCTGGGGTGCGACTGGGGCTGCCGGTTGCGGGCCAACCCCGGCGTGGCGCTGTGGTGGCCAACGAGGCCGGGTCGCCGAGTCTTGGTGCGGGCACGCTACCGCCCTACCCTGTGATTGGAGGGTATGGGCGGGGAGCAGCTTGTCTGTTGTTGTGATCGTGCCGGTTGCGTTCGGGGGCTGAACGCGCAGCATGGCGGCATTGAAACGCGGCTTTGCCTCATTCGTCAAGGGGAAATGGCGGCTGACGTCGGTGCGCTGGCTGGCGTGCTCGAGCGTCATGGCACACAGTCGTCCCAGA
Source organism: Lamprobacter sp. (assembly GCF_034860625.1). Taxonomy (NCBI): domain Bacteria; kingdom Pseudomonadati; phylum Pseudomonadota; class Gammaproteobacteria; order Chromatiales; family Chromatiaceae; genus Lamprobacter; species Lamprobacter sp. The sequence goes on along the minus strand of NZ_JAYESN010000386.1, from coordinate 1,219 downwards.
GGCGCGCGGTGGTGAGCGTTTGCCAGCACAAACAGTCACTCGGATGGTTGCTCGATGGTCTTGGTCAGCTGACCGGGAATGATCCGCAGCGTTGGCAGCGTGAGTGTGCCGAGCGTTGAGCGCGCTGTGATGCGAGCGATTTCTTCGCGGATGGCGCCGATGAGCATGGAGGCGCCGTTGACCTCGACGATGGAGCGCCTTTTCTCCGGCTGGGTGTCGTGATCGTGGAAACTGAGCCAGGCTTGCGCGGCGACATCGATACTGTAGGGAGCCTGAGGCTTCGCGGCTTCCGATGGGATCAATTGGAGTTGGACGCCCATTCGATATTCATAGGGTGAGTCGGGATCATCCTGCTCGCGCTCTCCCAACTCGACGTTCAGCTGAATCTCGGTCTCCGTGAAGTCGAAGGATGGCGCCCAGTGAGACTGAGCGTCCTCCACCGGAAAAAGCGCTTCAATGCTCACGCGTTTGAAGAGCAGCTGCCGCAGCTGCAAAGGTGACAGTGTCAGGGCCTGCTCCATGACTTCAGCCCATCGCCAATTCATCCAAGCCATAGGCGTCTTCGTTGGCGCTCGGCTGCGGGTTGACCGTCGTGCGCGTGCTGAAGGCGTCGACTTGATGATAGTGACTCTGGCTCGTTGGTGATGGCCTCTGCGGCTGCGCCAACTTGATCACCATGGGGCGCACCAAGGCGCCCTTGGCGTGGGTCGATAGCCCGGCACGCCTTGCAAGCCAAGCGAAGGCTTCAGGGACGGCGGCAGCGACGCGAAGTAGGCGGTCCATCGGCTCGGACTGTTTGACGTCGTCATGTTTATATTTGGAGAAGGCGACGGCGCCTCCGCCAAAGATCCGGGCCGCCTGTGCCTGAGTGATTGCCCAATCACGCAGCAGCTGATCGATGGCTTCGGCGGGGAGCAAGCCGTCGACTTGTTTCTGGAACTTGATCATGGCGCGTTTGTTGGCGCGCAATTGTACCGGCGATGCCTGTTCCGAGCCGCAAGCATCGCAGACGGAAAACGCGAGCGGAATATCGCCTTCCTGGCCCTGATAGGCCACCCGGTCTCGCTCTTGCCGTTCGGTCAGTTGACCTTCGCCACAGACTGGGCAGGGCACGGAGGCTTTATCAGCGTTCATTGGATTCTCCTGGTGTAGGTTAGGTGTGGCACGACACCAGCAGCAGCACTTGACCTGTCTTTGCGATCGCAAACTTGATGTAGTA
>NZ_JAYESN010000385.1:0-2180 GCF_034860625.1 Lamprobacter sp. | reverse complement strand
CAGAGGCTCACCGATTACGCCAACCTGACCGCTGACGACTTCACCCTGGAGGTGCGCAAACGTCGGCCCAAGGGCGCCGCGCGCTTGTCGCCGAAGGCCTTAGCAGAGCTTGCGGCTGTCCATGAAGAGTATGCAGCGCCGGCACGGAGCCGCAGGGTCCACCTCCAAGCGGTGGAAAAGCGCATCGCTGAGCTGGTGAACCAGGCCTATGGACTCAGCGCCGAAGAAATCGCGCTGATGTGGAAGACCGCGCCGCCGAGGATGCCTGGATGCTAGAGCCAGCTGACGCTGGGCAAGCGAAGCCCTTTCATAGAGGTTGACCAGCTGATCGAGGATTTCATCGCGGAGGTACAGCAATGGCGAGCCAACGCCAAGAGCAAAAAGCAGCGCATTAGCCCAGTCTTAGAAAGCAAGATGGGTCAGTTCTTCTATCCGCCTGAGATTCAGGCCGGTCTTGCCGACGCTGATTAGCCGGTGAAGTACTGATCGGGGCGCCGATTGGCGCGGATCGGGATCACTGAGGCCGCGCTAGCGGTGGGTGCAAGTCAGGCGTTAGAGATTGGATGTCGCAGATGGGCGATGGTCGTCATGCCGCTTGCTCGTGCGCCTGGCTCAGGTATTCCTGAAGGTCGATGAGGTTGTCTTGCTCCCAGGACCCTTGTGCCTTGCACTGGCGCAGTGCCTTAGCGACCAAGGCATCAGTGGCGCGCATGGCTTGAACTTGTGTCGCGGTCAGCGCGTGGATGTGCTCTCCAAGGTAACGGCGCTGTGCGTTGATGAGGTGCGCTTCGCCATCACCGGGGTAGAAGTGCTCCAATCCGTACTGATAACTTTTCAATGCTTGCTCGAGTGTCGTCATCGCTTGCAACCTCCGTCACCGTCCAGTCTTTTCTGGCCATCTGCGTTTTGAAATCCTCCATTGAAGGATCTTTTTTGTACGAGGTGACCAATCTGCCGCTCAAAGTATCAATGTTAAACCAGGCTTCCGTCTCGACAGCGGTCCTGTTTGCGCGCTCGACAGAGCGCCGCCTGTTGCTCGCCCTCCTCCATGACCGAATTCACGGCCTCAGGGCGGCTCCCAGACCTCCCAGGTCGACTGTCCAAAAACGCTCCAATTGGTTGAATTTAAAAGACAATTTCAATAATTGGACATTTGGTCGGCCGATTTCGCCAGGTAAGCAGTTGATTTGCAAAGAGTAGCGCTAAAGGAAACCCGATATTGCGGGACAAAATTGTCCAAAATATGGGCCCAATTTCCGGTCGATTCTGGGATGTCTGGCTCCATGGCTTTTGCGGGCATTTGCGCATCGATCACGGATCGCCGCGACATCTGTGATGACCTGATCGTACACTAGACGCATGCTGCTCTCCGCACCCACCTGGATCATCCACCTGCTGACGGTCAGCGAATGGGGTGTCGCCATCCTGCTGTTGCGTCGCTATGCGATCCGCATCGAGCGGCCGCGGCTGCGCTGGTTCGCCTACGCGATGATCCCGCACCTGCTCGCCGGGCTGGCCGTACTGGGCTTCCATCTGAGTGGTGACCGGGCGGATGGGCTGATCGCGTTGTCGCGGCTGCTGACGTTGATCGGCAGTCTGTCGCTGTTGTCTGCGACGCTTCTGTTGCTGCCTGAGGGTCGATTCCCGCGCGGGAGCGCGGCCGCGGCGGTGATGGCGTTGGGGCTGGCTTGGGGCCTGTTCAGATGGTGGTTTGGCGAGGTGGGGTCAGCAGCGCTGTTGCCGGCGGCGAACCTGGTCTACTTGGGGTTCTTGCTGATGCTATTGGTGCTCTATCGACAGGATCGGGTGCTGTTTTCGGCGCTGACTGTCTTCGGCTTCTGGTTCCTGTTGATGTTCGTCGCGGTCACCATCACCACGACGCGCATCGCCACTCTGCGCCTTGGCCTGCCGAGCCTGTCACATGCCGATGGGCTGCATGGTGCGAGCGAGAGCCTGCTTTCGGTGAGCAATTTCTTGATCGCATTCGGCATCTATCGGCGGCTTCGGGCTGCCGAGGTTGCGTCGCAAGAGCCTGCTTGATGGGTTATGACCCAAAACTGCAATCACAAGAACAGGGCCGCGCTCACATGGAACCGCTTAGCCAGCTTTTTAGCGATCTCTTTGCTGATGCCGCGCCGGCCGCTCAAGATGTCTGAAATGCGACTCTGCGGGGCGCAGTC
>NZ_JAYESN010000384.1:0-2181 GCF_034860625.1 Lamprobacter sp. | reverse complement strand
CAGGAGCAGCCCAATGCCACCCCAGAGCGCGGCGCGGCGCAGCACGCGCGCAACCTGCGTCGCTGGCGTGCGGCTAAACCAGTAGAGAAACCAAAACAGACCGCCGATGACGATCAGCAGGATCAGCAGCCGCGCCATTGCTCAGACTCCACCATCATCATTTACTCACCTCTCAGCTGCTGGGTCAGCCGCAGGACATCACCACCGCGCTGGCGACTAAAATCAGCCAGCGCCTTGCGGCCGCCAGCGGCATAGACCGCTACCGCACTGAGAAGGTCCTTCAGGGTGCGCGGACTCGAGGCGTCGAACGGACACCAAGCACCACCGCTGAGGCGCGCAATCTCCTTTAATGCACGCTCGGCGGTCGATTCACGCCCATCCTGAAACACGAAGGCTGGCACCCCGAGCAGGCCGAGCTGGCCTGCGCGACCTGCAAGACCGTCGAGCGGCTCTTCGACGCAATCGCCGACGAAGACCAGTGCATTGACGCGCTTGCGTTCGGTTTCAGCGATGGCGTGATCGAGTACGCGACCGATCTGGGTGATGCCAGCCGCGCAGCGCACCGCCGTCATCCTTGGCAAGAGCTGATCGGCACGACTGCACCAGGGCGACGCGTGCAGCTCTTGAAAACCGCGGTAATGGACAAGCTGCACATCGAGTCCGCCGAGGTCGTTCGTCTCCTGGAACATCGCCGCCTGCAAACTGGCGGCCTGATCCCAGCTCGGCTCGCGGCTAGCGGTTGCGTCCATTGAAAAGATTAGCCGCCCGCGCGAACCCGACGGCGCCCGCTTCGGCACCGCTGCCACCTGCGCTAAGAAGGCATCCACCTCGTTCCGGTTCGACGTCGTTTCCAGGTCTGTTCGCGAACGTTTCATCGTCCTCAGCTGTTCGGGTAGATTGAGCGTAAATTGAGGGTCAAGGGGGTAAATCGACGGTCAATGGGTCGCAAATCAGGGCTCATCGCCCTCGGTGACGATCTGCAGCTGCGAATGCACGAGCGTCCGATGCACCGGGCAGCGTTCGGCGATCTCCAGCAGCAGCGCACGTTCCTGCTCGCTGAGCGCACCCACCAGTGTGATCCGCTGCACAATCTGCTGCGGACCCTGCCGAGCGCCCTCTGCGGCCGGACGCTCCTGATGCCGAAGCCGCACCTCAATGTCATCGAGCGCCAGACGTTTCCGGCTCGCCACCATGCGCAGCGTCATCGAGGTACAGGCCCCTAACGCCATCAGCAACAGCTCATAGGGATTCGGCCCCAGATCCGTGCCGCCCGCCGTTTCCGGCTCGTCCGCCAGCAACTGATGCCGCGCCGCATAGAGCCCACGCAAAAAGGCCTGATCGCGCTCGGTTACCAGCACCTCGCCGGGCCTCACCTTGGGCGCAGTGCCACCGCCGGCCTCCTCCTGGTGGCGATGTAGCCCCAGATACCGGCTTGCCCAGGCGACCAGCGTCTCGGCGACGTACTCGGAATCCTCCCGGTCGGTCAACAGATGGTCGGCCCGATCGAGCGAGATGAAGCTCTTCGGATGCAGCGCCGCATGGTAGATCTTTGCCGCCTCCTCAACCTCAACGATCTCATCGACGGGCGAATGGAACACCAACAGCGGGCGCTTCAGCCGACGGATATGCTCCGCATCGGCATACTGCTTGAGATCGTCGAGGAACTGGCGACGGATGCGAAAACGGCGTCGACCCACCTTGACCTCGGCCTCGCCGGTCGACTCCATCTCGCCGCGCACACCGCTGAACAGGTGCTCGATATGATCCGGCGTCGCCGGCGCGGCGATCGTCACCACCGCCTCGACCGACGGCAGGCGCCCCGCGGCGGCGAGCACCGCAGCGCCGCCCAGGCTGTGGCCGATCAGCAGCGCTGGCGCCGCATAGCCAGCCTCAAGCGCCGCCGCCGCCGCGAGCAGATCCTGGATATTCGACGAAAAGCTGGTGTTGGCGAAGTCGCCATCGCTATTGCCAAGACCGGTGAAATCGAAACGCAGCACCGCAATGCCGCGTGCCGCTAGGGCACGGCTGATCCGGGTTGCCGCCGCGAGATCCTTACCGCAGGTGAAGCAGTGCGCGAACAGCGCATAGCGCTGGGTTTCTACACCCGCCGGCGGCGTCTCCAGCAGCCCCGCGAGCCGGTGGCCCTCGGGATTGTTAAAATCGAACCGGATGCGTGCCATT
>NZ_JAYESN010000383.1:0-2193 GCF_034860625.1 Lamprobacter sp. | reverse complement strand
TGGTCATTGATTTGTTCGGCCTAACGATCATAGAGCCGACATTCCGCACTTGACATTCGCCCAAAATCTATTTTCTGAAAATCCACAAATCTTGGTCTAAGTGACTTCGAAATTCGAGTAGAGATCGATATATCGCGAACCGAGTAAAGAAAGCAATAATTGTTGTTGCTCGTTGAGGTTTAGTATATATTCTTCTAGTGTATTCAGAATCAATACGTGAATACCTTTGAAATACTGGAAAATCCATCGCGCCGTTGGGTTCGAGACCGGTTGGCCACACTGATTAGGAAACAATTCTCCTGTTTCTTTGAGTGTTTGGCGAACCCGATATTCCAAAGCCGCATAAACTAACAGACACAAACACATCACCATCATGAGAGCCATGATGCGCTCTTCCGATTTCAGGTAAAGATTCGTGGCCATAAACAGAGGATCCTTCAGGAAACGAAACCCTTTTTCGACTTTTTGTTGACCTTTGTAAGTCGCGATGACAAGTGGCGCCGTGGCCAGCGGGTGAAGTTCCAGAACGTCATCGGTGGAATCGATAGGATTGTTTTCCTTTGCTATCCGACCACTCAGCGCATCCATGTCGGTCAAGTCCGCGTCCAGGTGATTCGTCGCCAAAATAAAGCAACTTTTCCGCACCGTTCGTTCTTCTTTTTTCTCGATGATTTCAACGCGTTCCCCGTCGATACGATAAGTGAAGCCATCGGGCTGACGATGTTTTGCCGGACGTCCTTTCCCTTGATAGTAAGGTTCGGAAATCAAACGCATGGAGTCGACTCGTGTGACAAGCAGTTTTTTCTGCCAGACCTCGAAAGCCGCTTCGGCTTCCTCGACGCTCGCAAACGTTTTTTTCGTCAGTTGTGTCCAATGTTTGCGATCCGCTTCAAGATCTTTCTTCCATTGTTTCGCGACAGTCTTGCAAGCACGGGCATGCGCATCAGGCGAAAACACAATAATCCAGCGTTGACGAATCCCGGCATAGGTCGTGCTTAACGTTCTGTAAACAACATCTTCTGTCGATTCGGCTAATAATTCTGGCCCAATCGTGTCTACGAATTGAGTGGCGTCATGAATGGACATCGGTACGCGCGTAAGCCAGTACAGATCAGGAATTAACTCCATTTCGTGCAGGCTTTCCTTGTTATATAAAGCACTATCTGCAACGAAAATTTCGACACCTACGTCATTTTGTAACTGACTCACATACTCTGTCACCGTCTTCCGAAAATGTGTTTTATCGTCCGCGTGACCGGATAAAGTCGACATTGTTAACGGAATACCCGCCTGATTTTCGTTAATCAACTGCAGCACGATTTGATTCAGATCGGGTCGATGATCGCGACTATACCCCTTGGTGACATGAATCGTGTTAAATGGCACGTCTTCCTTGTCCAGCAAACTATTATAAACTCCATCCGTGTGAAAACTTGTGGAATCAAGATGCACGCAGCGACAAGCAAGGTCGAGCCGAGACACGGCCTGGCCGGCAAGCGCCATGTACAAAGGTGTTGCTCCGTACTGATAGATCGCATCCAAAGTACGCCCGAGTACATCGTCGTTGAGATGATCAGCTGTCACGCCCGAGCCGATGAGCCGAGCAGTCGGTTTGTCCTCGAAAAAATGTGGCATGAGATATAACGCACGGTTGGCAAAACCTAATCCATTGAGTACCATCGCTTTGACGGCTTGACCGAGAGAAATGTGACGTTTTGTCTCGTCATGTGGAATCAGCGCATCAATTTTTTCGCCAATTCCCAACTCGTCGTACATTCCTGCCACCAAGCCCAGATGCGCAAGAGCTTTGCTTTGGTAGGGAGTCGGTGAGCGCATCAAACCGGTCTCAACATGGATTGCCATCATTATTCTCCATTTAATTCAGTTAGATAGCAGATTTTACCAAAAAATCATTTTTTTTGATGAGGCACCTGCGGAATGTCGGATAAAGAACGACGCCAAAATCAGTTGCACACGATTTCAATGTTCAACCACGGAAAAACCCGTGGTGGGTAGTACAGCAACCCGGAAGTCTGACCCCACCTTGGAACGCCGAGCACTTCGCTGCGGAAATCCTGTGACCGATTGCCTTTCGTGGTCGTAGTCGTGGTCGTAATCGTCATCGAGAATCCACGGCAGTCGATTACGATTACGACCACGAACACGAACACGAACACGATCAATATGGCTTGC
>NZ_JAYESN010000382.1:0-2203 GCF_034860625.1 Lamprobacter sp. | reverse complement strand
ATCGTCGATGAGGCGCATCACCTGCGCAATGAGGTGCTCGAGGATCTGCGGCTGCTGACGAACTACAACATGGATTCGGAGAACCGGCTGTGTCTGTTGCTGGTCGGGCTCACGGAGTTGCGCCGGCGCTTGACGATGGCGGTGCATGAGTCACTGGCGCAGCGCATCGTGGTGCGCCATCACTTGAGCGGGCTGACGCGTGAGGAGGTGCCTGAGTATCTGCTCCATCGCCTGCGCCTGGCCGGCTGTGAGCTGGCGTTGTTCGAACCCCCGGCGGTGGAGGCACTGTTCCAGGCCACCCAGGGGATGCCGCGTAAGGTCAATCGCTTGGCGCATTATGCGCTGACCAGTGCGGCCCTTGAGCAGGCGCGTCAGGTCACGGCCGAGCATGTGCAGGCGGCGCGTGAGGAGGTGGCGGCATGAGTGGCTTGGCGGAGCTGATCACCTTTGAGCTGCCGGATCATTGGACCCCCGAGCAGGCCCTGGCGGTGCAGGAGGCCTTGGAGGCATTCTCTGAGGCGCTCTTCGCCTATTACGGTGCGCAGATGCAGGCGCTGATCGCGGAGGAGACGTGCCGCAATGAGCAACTGGAGTTGCTTGAGTTCGACGATCCGTTGCCGTTTTAGCGCTCCTTCGCCTTCCTCTCCGGCGGGCCGTCTGGCCCGCCCACCCCCGCGCAGAGCCATCCCAACCCTCTGCCGTGCGCTGAGGACCTCAGCGGCGCCTTCCCCACGCTCGCGTTCGTCCTTCACGACGCTCCTGTTTCCGCGCTCGTCCACCTGCTCTGACTCGATCACCGGGGTGATCAATCCGGGAGAACACCAGCAATGCCTAACGGAATAGCTCGGGAATCTGACGGGGAATCAGCGTGAGAGCTAACATTTAGGCCGGTGTTGAGGTTGAGGGTCCAGTGGGGTTGCACGGGTTGCTCAGACGTTGGGTTGGCGTATGGGATGCGCGGCGAGCCAGGTCTCGAGGTCAGCGGCGGCGCTGAAGTCGAGTAGCGCTTCGCCAAGGTCTTCGAGTTGGTCGACGGATAGCGCCTGCACGCGCGCTTGTTGCGCTTTGCTCAGCGTGCCGAGGCGGCGGCGCAGTTGGCGCAAGGCCATCCGTTGGGCTTCGCGCTGGCGGCCTTCCTGTCGACCTTCTTCTAGCCAAATCGGCTGGTTTTTGGCGACGATCTCCCGATAGGCGCGGGTCTGTTCGAGTGGGGTCAGTTCACCGAGCATGACGAGAATCTCCTCTAAGGTCTGGTCCTGAAAGCGCGCCATCAGCCAGGATTGGAAGACATCGAGACAGTGGCGGCGGGCGGTGTCGGACAGCGGGGCTTGTTGGATCTGACCATAGGCGATGGGGGCTTGTTCGCGCAAGCTCGCGCCGATGGTGTTGGGGGCGGTCACCTGCCCTGCTCCGTTCAGGCCTTGGGCCATGGCGAGCGCCTCAAGCGCCAGGCCGGTGTCGGCATCCAACAGGCGAATCCCGGGTTGGATGAGCTGGCGCAGGAAGGCGTGCTCGGGTTCGGGCCAGGCTTCGACCTCCAGCAGTGTGAGGGTGACCGGGTTGTCGAGGTCGGCTGGGACGTTGGCCTGGAGGCCGCTGTTGTGGCGGGCTGGCCGTCGCCGAGCTGGGCGTGGCGGAACAGTTGCACCTGCTCGGCGTTGTTGAAGCGCTCCGGCTGCTCGACCGCGACCGGCTCGGCCTCGAACCAGGCTTGGCCTTATTGATCGAAGGCTCGAGGCGGCGACTGATCGCTCAGTGAAACACCGCCTCCGGCTTCTCTGCCGTGAGGATGCGCTCGGACCATTCCAGCAGCGTCTCGGCGTCAGCCTCTTGAATCTGCTGGCGTAGCTTCACATCCGTCGGGCCGGATTTGCGCTCTATCAGGCGTAGCAGGAACTCGGCTTCGCCTTGACGCTTGCCCAGTTCCATGCCCTGCTCAATGCCCTGCTCAATGCCCTGCTCAATGCCCTGCTCAATGCCGAGCTCGATGCCCTGCTCACGGCCCTGCTCAATATATCGATCGATAAAGGTCTGCATGATCGGATCTCCCGGTGAGGTCTGCTCCAACAACTGGCGGGCGTCGTCTTCCGCCACCCGTTGCGTGCCTTGGACATAGTATCGTAGCAGCGATTCCAGAATCTCCAGCGCCGTATCGCGGTCGGCGATCTGGTCGATCAGGGCGATCAGCCGCTCGAGGTGTTCA
>NZ_JAYESN010000381.1:0-2186 GCF_034860625.1 Lamprobacter sp. | reverse complement strand
CGCATAACGCCGGGTGGTCTTGGCCTCGCGCACGATCTGCTGGAATTCCTTGTCGAGAAACTGTACGCCTTGCGACCAGTCAATCTCGGCATGAATGGCCGGGAACAACAGCGCGAGGAACTTGGGGAAGTCGTGCTCCAGGGCCTCTTTCCAGGGGCTATCGTGGTCGTGCTTGGCGGCGGTGTCTGAGGGTGGGGTGTCGGCGCTCATGGAGCGAGTCTAGCCGGTGCCCGGCTGGGGGTGGGAGGGACTTCGGCTGCGCTCATTAGGCTGTTCGGTATACTGTCCTTGGATTTCCTCGATCCCTGCAGCGATAAAGTCGTCCAAGGCATCGCACAGCGCGATCGCCTCCAACAGTTTGATGCGTGTCCCCGCCTCACCCATGCCTCAGTGGAAAATGGTCTCGGGTGTCTCAGCGCTCAGGATGCGTTTGGACCATTGCAGCAGTTGTTCCGGCTCGGCGGCCGTAATGCGTTCGCGGTAGGCATCAACGGTGTCTGGTCCGAATTTCTCGTTGAGCAGTGTCAGTAAGATGGTCGCTTCGCCCTGCTGCAAGCCCTGGCCAATAAACTGATCGGCAAACGCGCTCATGGTCTCAATCTCCTCGGCATACTGTTGCTGGTAGCGTTGGCGTTCATGCTCATCAAGGTTGGCGCCACGCACCGCGTGGGCGTAGACGTCGACCTTCTCCTCGGGCGCACAGCGCATGTTGGGCAGGTTCAGCCGGGCGACTAGGTAGGTTCTAGGTAGGTTCGCGCTTGTGCTAGCCTTCTGGCACGACCAACGTTTGCGGAGCAACCGCATCCGCGAAAGCGCGCACGCTCAGAATGGGTGTCGCGATCAGCGCCTGCGCCTCGCTGAAATCGCCATCTCCCGTGATCAAATAATCCGCTTTGCCAGAGGCTGCGCACATCAGAAAAGACGCATCCTTGCGGTCGCGCGGGAAGTCGATCTTGTCCCTCGCTTCAATCATCCGCGTATCGGTCGCGAGCAGCTCCAACCACCAGTTAATGGTTGCACCAGGTAAGCTGAATTTCGGGCGCTGGATGACCGCGCTGTATTCGGACATGATCTCGGGTGTCACCAACCATTCGATATCCGACTGCCCCAAGCACCACAGCAGCACCCGTTCGGGCAGACGATCCCGAATCACCGCCGATACCAGGAGATTGGTGTCGATCACCACCCGCATAAGCACCCGCTCCGTTGCGCGTCGATCTCAGCTGCAATGTCTTCATCGGTGAGCGCCGCCGACTGGGGCAAACTCTGCACATGGCGCATCAGCGCACGCCAGCTGTCGGTTCGCTCCTCGGGCTGGCGCGTTTGATCGACCACCAGCACCTCGAGCAAGGCGCCTTCGGGAAAAGGTATTCCTTCCAGCACAACACGGCTTGAAGCATCCATGCGGACGTAAGTCTTGTACGTATTCATGATGGCTCTTGTAGATCGGTTTGGCGCAACTGAGAACGCAAGTCTAGCCGATGCATGTTCAGTTCACCTCGCCCAGCACCAAGACGACCGGCGACGAGGCCACCTCCAGCAGCGGTTCAAGCCAGCGCATGCATCCAGTCCAACTGCCGCGGCAGGCAAACGCGCTTGAGAGCGTCGGCGGCCTTAGCAAAGGCGCGGGCGTTGTTGCCGAGGCTCATGGCCTCTAACCGTTGCTGACAAAAGCCCGCGTTCAATCGCCCATCGTCGGACACTAAGAAACGGCTCATCAAACGTCTTCCCGATGTGAGCACCTCGATCCCAGCGGCGATGAAGTCGTCCAACGCATCGCACAGCGCGATCGCCTCGGGGTTGTCTCCGAGTTGCTCCGTCCAGCGATCCGAAAGGGCATAGAGTCGATCCAGATCAGCTTGGGTCATGGGCTCGAACAGCAGGTGCTCGAAGCGCTCCAGCTCAGCCAGCCGCTTGGCGCGTGTCTCAGGCAGGGTCATCGGGTGATCGCGATCGGGCGTGGTGCTCATGGCTTGCGTCTAGCAACGGCGAGCGCGCTTGGTCACCGGACAGCCTCACTTGTCCGCACGTAATGCCTCGACTTGGACCACACTCAGGCCGGTGGCCTGGGCAATCTGCCCGTCCGTGAGCATGCCGAGTGCAATGAGGTTGCGAGCCGTGGCTTGGGCGGTTTTCTGTATCCCGATCCGCTCGCCTTTCTGTATCCCGATCCGCTCGCCTTTCTG
>NZ_JAYESN010000380.1:0-2205 GCF_034860625.1 Lamprobacter sp. | reverse complement strand
GAGCGCGACAAACGAATGCACAAGAATCTTTGCGCAATCTTGAAAGAAATGTTGCGCGGCGATCCCGGCGCGGGGTTGGGGAAACCCGAAGCCCTTCGACACAATCTTTCCGGCTTTTGGTCGAGGCGACTCAGCCGGAAGGATCGGCTTGTGTATAAATTTGACGACACTCATCTCTATATCTTTGCCATAGGCGGCCACTACGACTCTTTTGAGACCTAACGCCTGCGAGGCACTCAAAGAGCTGCTCGGGTGCGTCGGCTGGCTCCATCCGTCAGGTTCCGCGCATCGCCGACCAGCACACATAGCGTCATCATATCGCTGGCCTCGGCAATGAGCCGTCGACGAGAAACTGCCGCAACGGAAATCGATGCAGTTCGTGCGCGCCCTCGGACGCAAAGATGACTGCGGCGGTTGTGGTCTCGCACAGCCAGCGGCTGAGGCCGAGTGGTGCCCGACTGACCAGTGCATCAGGCCGGAACAGCGCCACATTGATTCCCTGTTCTGAATCGCGTGCCGAGATGAACTCGAACAGGTCGATACCGGCAGCTCGCAACGCGCTGCCCAAGGCCTGGGTCGCACGGTAATCGCGAGGATCGCGCAGCAGGGATCGATGTTCATCGCAAGGCGCGCTCTGTAGCCGCTGCTCGCAGGCGGACCAAAGATCGCTCATGACCCCAAGCGCAGCAGCGTCGACGTGCGCACTCGATTATCCGTGGCCGCGCAACGCGTCAAGGTACTCGACCACCTGAACCAGACTCTGCACCGAGCGCATCTGCTCCGCCGGAACGCCGCCCGTATCCAGGTTCGGCGTGTGCACCCAATGCTGCATCGCCGCCTGCTCGCCACCGACCAGCGCATAGAGGCTGCGGTAGCAGCGGATCAACAGCAGCGCAAGCTCGCCGGCTTTACTGGCTGGATCAAGTCCGCGGCTGAAAGCGGTGCGATCGCGCCCGATGATCTCACCGAGCCGTTCTTGGGACAGCCCGAGAACCTTGCCGGCATTGACGACCGCCTTGGCCAGCACAGCTCGGGCATCGGGAACGCTCTGCTGAGCGGCCTGCATGACGAAGAACCCTCCTGCCTCATCTGTTGTATTTGCATCGTATAGAAGAAAAAGCCGCCGTTTGCAACATGACCCAGTGTGCACCTTCTTGGAGGCGCGGTCTCGCCGCACGCTCCCTGCTACTCGCGCTCGGTTTCCAATGACAAACTTTCCTGAACAGCAAACCGCAGAACCTACAGTTCATTGACCCTGCAGACCTCATCAGTTAAGGCTATGCTCGAGCGCATGATCCTTGCCCTAGACACCGATGTCATCGTCGTCGCGCTCCGCAGCCCCATGACGCATCGCGACACTGTTTTCGATCCAGGTCGAGCGGCCTAGCAACACCTTACTGAGACTGCCATGACAACGACAAGCACCGACGATTTGCGGCTGCAGAAGTCGCTCCCAGACGAGGTGCAGCGCCTCGCTGCCGAGGAAGGCACGACCATCGACCCGTTCATTAATGTCGCTGTCGCCGAAAAGGCCGCAGCGCCGCGCACTGCAGCGTACTTAAAAGAGCGCGCGGCACACGCAGATCTCGACGCATTCGATCGCATTCTCGCCAAGGCTGGCGGTGAGGCACCGCGTGTGGGCGACGAACGCGTTTCTGATGAACACTGATGGGAGCACAGAAGTTCAACAGAGTCCCGCCGGAATCAAAGAGCCAGGGCGCAGAAGACGATGACCGCGTGAAGCGACTGCTGGCGCGACTGCAACGCAAATACAGCACGCGCATCACCGGCGAGCTGCGCATGCCAGCGACAGCTGCGCGCCAGGCGCCGATCCCGGAATCCATGCACCCAGCGCTGCGCCAGGCCTTGGCAGCGCGAGGCTTCACCAGTCTCTACAGTCATCAGCGCGCAGCCTGGGACCTGGCGCGGCAGGGCGAGCATCTGGTGGTCGCAACCCCAACCGCGTCCGGCAAGACCCTCTGCTACAACCTGCCGGTGCTGGATGCGGTGCTGAGCCGCGGCGCCAAGGCGCTCTATCTGTTCCCGACCAAGGCGTTGGCACAGGATCAGGTTGCGGAGCTGATGGAGCTGAACCGGGCTGGCACAGGCGACAAAACCCTCGGCATCAAGGCCTTCACCTTCGACGGCGACACCCCGGGTGATGCGCGCAAGGCGGTGCGCACGCGCGGCGATATCGTGATCTCG
>NZ_JAYESN010000379.1:0-2209 GCF_034860625.1 Lamprobacter sp. | reverse complement strand
GCTCGCGACAAGGCTCAGAGTGCCCAGAATGGGTGAGTCATCCATCGGGTGCCCATTTTGAGCGCCGCACGACTGGATTTGCTCATCACAGACCGTACCATGAAGATGAGTGGCGCCGTCGTCGGCCGAACACTGCGATCAATCCTCCCCAATACCGATGAACATTCAACGCATCCTGACCGATCCGAAGATGGTCATCCTGGCCGTTGCCGGTGGCTTTCTGATCGGGCTCTTCGCGCCCTCCATCGGCGAAGCGCTCTACCCGGTCGGCAGCATCTACATCGCCTTCCTGTCGATGTGTCTGCTGCCGATCCTGATCACGGCGATCATCGTCGGCATCGCCGGCCTGCTGCGAGACGACAACACGCGACCCCTGTTCAAGCCGATGGCCGGCCTCTACCTGGTCGGCCTGATCTTGCCCTGTGTTGTTGGCATCGCTACTGCCTTGATCCTGGCGCCGGGCATCGGTCTCGGGCCGGAGGCTGAACAGAGCATCGGCGCCTTGATCATCGAATCTCCGGCCGCCGGCAAATCGGACGGCGGCATCCTGAGCTTTCTGGCCCAGATCATCCCGACCAATCCGTTCGAGGCCCTCAGCGCCAATGATGTGATGAGCATCGTCTTCCTCAGCGTCTGCATCGGTCTGGCCCTTGGGGTCATCCGCCGCGAGGCCGCCGAGCCCGCGCTGAAGGTCTCGCAGGCGGTCTATGACGCCTTCATGCAGCTCTTTCGCTGGGCGATCCTGGTGCTCGCGCCGGGCTTGCTATTGTTCATCTCGGGGGTCGTGGCGCAGATCGACGCCAAGGTGCTGCTGGCGCTGACCAAGTTTGTGATCACCTTCTATGTCGGCGGCCTGCTGCTGATGGTCGTCTACATGCTGTTGTTCTGGCTCGCCGTGCGCGGCCCGCTCGTGGCAACCCTCTCCAAGCTGAGCAATCCGAACGTGCTCGCCTTCATGACCAACAATCCAGTGGTTGCACTGCCCGCGACCTTGGACACCCTGGAGAAGGACTATGGCATCGACCGCCGGGTTCCAGACCTGGTGATCCCATTCGGGATCTTCGCTAATCAGCACGGTGCGGTCTTCCTGCTCTCCTTCTTGACCCT
The DNA here is from genome assembly GCF_034860625.1 of Lamprobacter sp. Lineage (NCBI taxonomy): Bacteria > Pseudomonadati > Pseudomonadota > Gammaproteobacteria > Chromatiales > Chromatiaceae > Lamprobacter > Lamprobacter sp. The sequence continues at coordinate 1,102 of NZ_JAYESN010000379.1, read as the reverse complement.
GTTTCTGGCTCAGATCTATGTGATCGATCTTGGCATTCAGGACTATGCCGTCATCGCCATCGGCTCGATCATCGCTGGTGCCACCGCGGTTGGGGGTGGTGCGGTGCTGATCCCGACCGTCGCCCCGATCCTTGGTGCCGTCGGCATACCGACCTCGCTCGCACTGGTGGTGCTGGCCACCACCGACAACATCATCGGCCCCCTGCGCACGGTGCTCACCCTGCAGGCCAATGCCACCCTGACCGTGATGACTGCTCGGCGCGGGCAGGAGAAGCCAGCAGAGCCGGCGCTCCAGAGCACGACAAGCACAGTGGAGGCGACATGATCCCGCGCCTAGGGAACCTGCTTTCGATCCTACTGCTGGCGCTTGCGCTCAGCCTGACCTTGCCGATGGGTCAGGTCGCGGCCGACGAGCCCGCTGTCTTTCCCGACATCCAACGCATCCTCGATGCCGGGACCATCCGTGTCGCCGTCCGTGCTGGCGATGCCGCGCCGATGATCATGACCGACGCCGACGGATCACCGGCGGGCTCCGAGCCCGATCTGGCGCGTGATCTGGCCAAGAAACTCGGCGTTGAGGTCGCCTTCGTGCGCACCGCTGACACCTATGATGGGGTGATTGGTGTGGTCGCGCGCAAGGAGGCCGATATCGCAGTCTCCTACCTCTCGGTCGGCATGGAGCGCGCGCGCTACGTGTTCTTCTCGGACCCTTACATCCGGCAGAGCGGCCGATTGGTCTATAACCGCGCCGAGTTTGCCGAGCTCAAGCGCGATTACCGGATCGAGGAGCTGCGGGCCATCAGCGATCTCCCCGTGGCCACCGAACTCCAGGTCGGCGTTGTCGAAGGGAGTGTCTACGCCACCAACCTCGAACGGGATTTTCCGCGCTCCCGACTGCGTCGATTCGACAGCCTCGATGAGATGATGGCGGCGGTGAGGAGCGGTGAGACATTCGCCGCACTGCACGGCGGTCTGCAGATCGATTACTACCTGCGCCGCAACCCGGCGACGGCGATCTACGTCGCCCTGGACCCGGACATCCGCCAATCCAGCGACATCCGCATCGCTATTCGTCCCGACGCGCCCAATCTGCTGCGCTGGA
>NZ_JAYESN010000378.1:0-2219 GCF_034860625.1 Lamprobacter sp. | reverse complement strand
AGGCTCGAGTTGTGTGCAACGAGATGGGTTTTGGGTCCCAGGCAACTGGTACTGGGCCCCGGGCAATCGATAGTATGCAATGCAGCGCTAAAAACTGCGCTCTCAGCAACTATCGCGCTCCCACCTCTTTCTTTCTCCTAAGCCCGCTCGCTATCGTGCCATTGCGGCGGCGAACAGACCACGAGCCTGTTTGTCGCGAGTGAATAAGACGGGATCTTCAGCGTAGCGCGAGGGGGTTTTGATGGGGTCTGACTGGATGGGTTTGTTGGGTATCTTGGTCGGCCTCGGCGTCTTGATCGCCTTTGCCTACCGTGGTTGGAGCGTGCTGCTGGTCGGGCCCGCGGCGGCGCTGGTGGCTGCCGCGATTGCCGGCGAGCCGCTGCTGGCGAGCTGGACCCAGACCTTTATGACGGGAGCGGCCGGCTTCATCGCGCAGTTCTTTCCGCTGTTTCTGCTCGGGGCGCTGTTCGGCAAGCTGATGGACGATAGCGGCTCGGCGCTGGCGATTGCGCATGGGCTGACGCGGGCGCTGGGTACCAAGCATGCCATCCTCGCGGTGGTCATCGCCTGTGCGCTGCTGACCTATGGTGGCATCAGCCTATTCGTCGTCGCCTTCGTCATCGTGCCGGTCGCCGCGGCGCTATTCCAGCGTGCCGAGATCCCGCACCGGCTGATCCCAGCGACGGTCGCGCTCGGTGCCTTTACCTTCACCATGACCGCGATGCCGGGCACGCCGGCGATCCAGAATGCGATCCCGATGCCCTGGTTCGGCACCACCCCCTTTGCTGCGCCGGGGCTCGGCATGATTGCCGCGGCGATCATGCTGCTGTTCGGGCTCTGGTGGCTTGGGCTGGTTGCTGGGCAGGCACGACGTCGGGGAGAGGGCTATCAGCTTCAGCCGGCAGTGCGCGCTGATCCGAGCAAGGATGATGGGATGCTGGCTGAGACGAAGCTGGCCGCCGACACGTCACTGGCTAGCACAAACCGGACTGATACGGCGATAAACCCTGCCGGGCCGACGCCAGAAGCGACCGCGCTTGAGTCTCGCTCGGCGGCGGATCTGGCCGCGGACGGACTGCTGCGCGAGCGCGCGAGCACAACCGACGTCTTTGATCCGGCCGAGTGCGAGCATGGCCAGCGCAGCGCGCAGGAGCCGGCCTTCGTGCTGGCGGTGCTGCCGATCTTGGTGGTGGTCGCCACCAACCTGCTGATGAGCCTGCTGGTGCTGCCCTGGCTGGAGACCGACTTCCTCGCCGAGCCGGCTTGGGGTGCGACCTCGTTGGCGGCCGTCGGCGGTATCTGGTCGGTCGCAACGGCGCTGCTGGCCGGCATCCTGGCGCTGATCGCAGTCAATCTCCAGCGCCTGAAAGCGCTGCGCGCAACCCTGGATGCGGGCGCCAACGCCTCGGTGCTGCCGGTGTTGAACACCGCGAGCATGGTCGGCTTCGGCGCCGTCATCGCCGCGTTGCCGGCCTTCGAGCTGATCAGCGCCGCCTTCCTCTCGCTCGACGGTGGGCCGCTGGTCTCGCTGGCGGTAGCGACCAACGTCATCGCCGGCATCACCGGCTCGGCCTCGGGCGGGCTGATGATCACGCTGCAGGCGCTCGGCGACACCTATGCCGAGCTGGGAGCGGCCGCTGGTATCGATCCGGAGCTGATGCATCGAGTCGCCTCGATCGCCTCGGGCGGTCTCTCGAGCCTGCCGCATAACGGGGCCGTGGTCACGCTGCTGGCGATAGCCGGCGTCAGTCACAAGGGCAGCTATCGCGATATCGCGGTGGTCATGATCGGCGGCACCCTGGTTGCTCTGATCACGATCATCGTGCTCGGGCTGTTGTTTGGCTCGTTCTAAGGCGATTGAGGTCGAGACGAATAGAAGTTCCTTAACTCATGATCGCCCGCGAAGACCGGGCCGGGGATAGCACCATGCAAACACGTGACATCGATATCGTCATCATCGGCTCCGGCAGTGCCGGTCTCAATGTGATGGCCCAGGCGCGCGCGGCCGGGCGCTCCTTTGTGCTGATCAACGGTGGCGAGCCTGGCACCACCTGCGCCCGCATCGGCTGCATGCCGTCGAAGGTGATGATCCAGATCGCCGAGGAGTATTACCGTCGCACCCATTTTGGCCAGTTCGGTATCGACGGCCACGACGGACTCAGCATTGACTTGACCGAGGCCATGAAGCATGTGCAGGAGCTGCGCGATGGCTTCGTCCA
>NZ_JAYESN010000377.1:0-2222 GCF_034860625.1 Lamprobacter sp. | reverse complement strand
ATCCCTAATCGATACTGTGGGATTAGCCGATGGAAATGCCTCTGATACTCCAGCAATGGGACCTTTATTTCGTTTCAAGGACTCGAAGCCATTTGATCGATCCTTCAATTATCGGTCCGCTCTCGGAATGCTTCAGTATCTCGGCAATAACACAAGACCGGACTGTGCGTACTCTATCAACGCATGTGCCCGCTATTGTATCGACCCGAAGGAACCTCATGGTGCAGCAGTCAAACGAATTGCGCGCTATCTCAAAGGAACCTCGGATGAGGGCATGATTATCAAGCCCGACCTCATGAACCTAGATCTGGATTGCCATGTCGATGCCGATTTCGCTGGCAATTGGAACCCAGCTGATCCCGAAGACCCGTCTGCTGTCAAATCGCGGACAGGATTTCTCCTTACTTTCGCTGGCGTACCGATTCTTTGGAAATCCAAGATTCAAGACTGTATCGCTCTTTCGACGATGGAATCGGAGTATATTGCTCTGTCTACCGCTATGAGAAGCCTCATTCATGCTCGCGCTCTTCTATTTGATATTTGCGCGAAGTTCAACATGGCTTATGGTGACCGAGTTTCCACTCTGAGTACCGTCTTTGAAGACAATCGAGCTGCCAAGATCCTGGCAGAGACCGATCCTCCTCGTCTCACTCCTCGTTCCAAGTCCCTTGCCGTCAAGTACCATTGGTTTCGGTCGCATATCGGCAGAAATAATGGAAAGGGGATAGTTCTAGAAGACGTTCGGTCTAAGCTGAACAAGGCGGACTTTCTTACGAAAGCTCTGGCGCGTGACGCTTTTCGAGTGAACCGATTGGCGGTTTGCGGTTGGTAGGGCCTCTTGGGCTCAAAACGGACATGACAGTCGCTCTCGAGTGAGGGCGAGTGTCGTGAAACAAGGATATCTCAGTCGGAGTATCCTGATTCTTATATGTGTATCCACTCTCGGCTACTGTCAGTCACTAGTGACTCAGGAGTCATTATCACGGTCTGCAACGACCTGGTTCAGACCCAGTTTATATTCAATCTAGTTTCGTAATCCTTTATAATTTTCACAACAATACTTTCGTCAAGCCTACTTACTACCCAAATAATACACCCAGACGAATCCCTTGGCGCACCTCAATGGTGGTCCTATTGGGGGAATTCGCATGGGAGTTCGCACGGCTTCATATAACAAGACAGGTTATGAGCCCAAACCGTGTGGAACACAGTCTAAATCACACGATTCCTATGCAAGAATGTTATTAGTCGTGCCTATTCTAACCGTTTGTTTCTCGTATCTGGGAAATTGTACGAATAGACAGTCATATTGGTCTTATTTCATTCACACATGAGACCATCTCTCATGTCTCAACGCCTATGTATTTCGGATGCTCGCATCTATAAGAGTCACTAAAACGAAGACATGCCTTAAGTACATTGATCTTGGTCATTCTACCCAATGGGTTTCGGTCATTTCAAGTATGCGGACTTCGCCGTCTTCGAATTCATTCTTCTACTCGGTCTCACTCTTTTGGTCTGATCAACCTTTGGAGCACCCGAGCTTTATCATCTCTCGCTTTCAAGCCTTTGTCTCTGTTTGTTGATCCCGAATCAACAACACCTTATCAATTCAATCGTCTATTCTTCCTTGAGACGTCAAGGATATTCAATCGATACATCAATTAGAACCTCGTTCTAATTCTTTCAAATCTTCATTACTTTACAGTCGCTGACGGTCGCTCCGTTGAATCCTGTCAAGTACATCTCTATTAACGCCGTTCTGTTGTTTGCCTTTTCAATCTCATCATCATGTCAAGCACCGACGTTAAGTTCGATTTGGCCCAAGCTGCTCCTAAAGCTACTTCGGCCGGTTACACTCGCGCCATTCGCGAAAGTCTCAAGAATGAGGGTCTCGTCAAGTTTCGTGACGCCTTCATCAAGAAACTCATCAAAGTTCCTTTGTCGTCCAACCTCCTTGTCAGCTCCTACAAGCCAAGTGAGATGGGCGAGAAAACGAACTTCTTTACTACTGTTTCCAATTGGTCGGAAGCTTCTCTTTACCTCGCAAGTTGGATGCGTTCTCACTTCGCCGACAATGTTTTCACGATTGTTCATCGCGTTATCAAACGAGATGCTCAAACCAATGTGGACGTTCAATCGGTGGAAGAAGTCGGAGATCTATTCAAGCTTTGGCATCAAGTTACTCTTCAACAGGTATTTGATTCTTGCTGTTTGTATTT
>NZ_JAYESN010000376.1:0-2227 GCF_034860625.1 Lamprobacter sp. | reverse complement strand
GTCGGTGAACCCTACTGTCATGACGCTTGAAGAATGGCAGCGCAAGCTGGCAACGCCGGACAGCTTCGCGGCGCGCATCGCCAAGCAACCCAGACTCTTCATCATTGGTGATGACAATGCCGTCGGCTGAACTCGAGAACCTTGTGCGCATCGGGCGGCTCAAGCTTGAGCCACCGTCAGAGCGCGAACAGCAAGGCTTATTGGAATCCGCCGATGCGCGGCTGGCAGATGCGAGCTTATCGTCGCTGAACTATGCCAGCCGATTCGATCTCGCCTATAACGCCAGCCACGCCCTGGCGCTGTTCGCTCTGCGACGACTCGGCTATCGCTGCGATCAGCGCTATCTTGTCTTCCAGACCCTGGCGCACACCGCTGGCATGCCACCGGCCGTCTGGCGGGTGCTGGCGAAGGCACACGAGCGCCGCAATCTGGCCGAGTACGAGGGACATCTCGAGCAAGACGACCAACTGCTGGCCGATCTCATCACTGCCGCCAAAACGCTGCGCGAGGCGATCGATGGGCTGGCCGCATAAGGCAACGTCCCGTGAATCCCATCAGCCACTGACGGCCACCCTGCAGGCTCTGCGCCCATCAGCCACTGACGGCCACCCTGCAGGCTCTGCGTGGAACACTCCACAGTAGATTTAGCGGAAATCCAATCTTGTAATTGTGGAGTTGCGCTCCATAATTGCAAGGATGATTCCTCGCCGCCTATCGCCTGACCTCACCGGTGCTCTCGCCGAAATGCCGGCCGTGGCCCTGCTGGGCCCCCGGCAGGTAGGCAAGACCACTCTGGCACTGGAAGTGGCGGAATCTCGCCCTTCCATTTATCTCGATCTCGAGTCAGCGGCAGACCGCGCCAAGCTCGCGGAGCCAGAGCTGTATCTCTCGCAGCACGCCGACAAGCTCGTGATCCTCGACGAGATCCAGCGCACGCCAGAGCTCTTCCAGAGCCTGCGCGGGCTGATTGACGCGGGTCGGCATGGCGGTCAGGGCAAGCAAAAGGGCTTTCCTAAAAAAAGCGGCCGCTTTCTGATACTGGGCTCCGCGTCGGTTGATCTGCTGAAGCAGTCCAGTGAAACGCTGGCCGGACGCATCCGCTATCTCGAGCTGGCCCCGCTCGATGCCGGTGAAGTCCCGCGTGACCAGCTCGATGCGCTGTGGCTGCGGGGTGGCTTCCCGGATAGCTTGCTGGCCAATTCCAATGCGGCGAGCCTGCGCTGGCGCGGCGATTTCATCCGCACCTATCTGGAGCGGGACATACCTCAGCTGGGGCCGCGGATTCCAGCAGAGACCTTGCGACGCTTCTGGACCATGTTGTCGCATCAGCAGGGCTCGCTACTGAATGCAGCCTCTCTGGCCCGGGCGTTGGCGGTGGACGGCAAGACAGTGGCGGCTTACCTGGACCTGCTCGTGGACCTTCTGCTCGTCCGTCGGCTGGCCCCTTGGCACGGCAACGTCAGAAAGCGCCTGGTGAAATCGCCCAAGGTCTATGTGCGCGATAGCGGTCTTGTACACGCACTGCTCGGCATTGATGACCACGAGGCGTTGCTGGGCCACCCTGTCGCCGGTGGCAGCTGGGAAGGATTGGCAATAGAGTCGCTCATCGGCGCTGCGCCACCGGGCACGGAGGCATACTTCTTTAGAACCTCCGCTGGCGCGGAGATCGATTTGCTGCTGAAACGCCCCGGAGAGCACAAGCCATGGGCAATCGAGATCAAGCGCGGCCTGTCGCCAAAACTGGAACGCGGCTTCTACCTCGCCTGCGATACCATAAACCCACAGCATCGCCGGGTGGTCTACAGCGGCAGTGAGCGCTTCCCTTTGTCCGAAAACGTGGAGGCGGTCGCACTGCCAGACCTCTGCGAGGAACTGGCCTCGACATGAACAGACAGGGCCGACAGTACCATCATCGTAATGGGCTTTACGGGGACAGTTTACTTTTAGGCAAAGCCAAAAAGTAAACTGTCCCCATAGCCCCACACTGACAGATGGATAACACCATGCGCCCACTCTTGCTCACCCTGCTGCTGATGGCTATCACCTGTGCAGCACAGGCGGACTCCGCACTGGCCAAACTACTTGCAGGCGCCGAGTTCACGCCGCCGCTCAGCGGCCTGCAGGTCAGCCTGCTCGATGGGGGTGAAGCCGCCGAAAGTCTGGCCTACGGCTTTGCCCAACTCAACGCAGAGGGGCCCATGCCGCTGTTGCCCGAGCACAAGATCCG
>NZ_JAYESN010000375.1:0-2273 GCF_034860625.1 Lamprobacter sp. | reverse complement strand
TAAGCGCTGGATCGGCGCATCGGCGACAATCGCAAGACGCTCGATTCATCAGAAGAGGTGGCCCGCCCCGGTTTTGTCGCCGAGGGGCGGGCCGAGTGCCGGTGCAACTGCGAGTTGCCTACGCGAACACCGGCGAGGAGTACGTTAAGCGCCAGGGTTGGCAGCAGGCAACGCTGAGTCGTTGTCCGCTGCATCCGCAGGGCGACTGTGGTTTCGCCCGCCATGGCACCTATGCCCGCGTCTCCCCGCCCGGGACCTTGATCACCCGTTACGACTGCCCCGAAGGGCATCGCACCTTCAGTCTGCTGCCGGACTGCTATGCCGCGCGCCTGAGCGGACAGCTCAGCGAGGTCGAAGACCTGGTGCGTGCCGTGGAGCAGGCCCCGAGCCAAGCGGCGGCCTGTGCCACGCTGCGCCTGGAGATCGAACTGCCCGGCGTGCAACGTTTCGTGACGCGCCGCGTACAGGCGGTGCATGCGGCATTGGTCGTGATCAAAGGTCTGCTGCCGGAGCGTTTTGGCCTCTGTGCTCCGACGCTGCTGGCCTTTGCCCTCGTGCTCGGCGTCTCAGACGTCTTGGTGGCGCTGCGCGGGATCGCCGAGCCCTGGCTGCAGGAGCTGCCACGACCGCTTGGATTCAGCCCCCGGCGCCAGCCTGGGGGCGGGCGCGATCGCGCCCGCCAACACCGAGCGGGGGCGGACCCGCCCGGGCTGGTGGCCTAGGGTCACGCGTGCAGGCAACGGGCCTGCGTCTTGTGGACTCCTGAGCATGAATGACCCTGATACCGAGCGTCAGCAAGAGATCGCCCTGTTTCGCTATGGGGTGATCACCGAGCTGGTGCACTGGCCCAAGCAGACGAAGGGCCTGTACGCCGCCATGCAGGCCAAGGCCGAGCGCGACTACAGTATTCCCGGCAGTACCCGCACCCGCATCGCCACCGAGACCATCCGCGATTGGCTCAAGGCCTATCGGCGCGGGGGCTTCGAGGCGCTGATGCCCAAGCCCCGGGCCGATCGCGGCCAGGTGCGGGGGTTACCGCCGAGCGTTGTGGACGCGTTGTTGGCCACCAAGGAGGGCAACCCGGCACTGTCGGTCCAGCTGGTCATCCGCGCCGTGCGCGAGCGCCCCGATGTCCCGCCCGATCTGCCGCTGCCGCCCTCGACCGTGCACCGACTGCTGGCCCGTCATGGGTTGATGGAGGTGGCGAAAATCAACGGTGATCCCCAAGACCGACGCCGCTTTGCCTTCGAACAGGCCGGTGAGCTGTGGATGAGCGATGTCATGCATGGCCCCAGTGTCCTGGTCGGCGAGCGGGTCAAGCGCAAGACCTATTTGATCGCCTTCATCGATGATGCCACGCGGGTGATCCCGCACGCGGCCTTTGCGCTCTCGGAGAACACCGCCACCTTCCTGCCGGTGCTCGAGCAGGCGATCCTGCGTCGCGGCTTGCCGAAGAAGCTGTTCGTCGACAACGGCGCCAACTATCGTTCCAAGCACTTGGCGCTGGTCTGCGCCAAGCTCGGCATCGCGTTGATCCATGCCCGACCCTATCAACCGCAGGGCAAGGGTAAGATCGAGCGCTGGTTCAAGACCCTGCGCGCGCAGTTGCTGACCCGGCTCACGGAGGCCGACCTGGCCAGCCTCACGGCACTGAATCGTCGGCTGGCCGGCTGGATTGAGGGGGAGTATCACCACAGCCCGCATCGCGGCTTGGAGGGGATGACACCCTTGGAGCAGTGGGCGCGCACGGGCTCAGCGGTGCGCTTTCCCGAGCCCGATGTCGACTTGGCCGATCTGTTTCTGCTCGAGGCGGTGCGCAAGGTGCAGAAGGATCGCACGGTGAGCCTCAATGGGGTGCTCTATGAGGTGGAAGCCGCACTGGTCGGGGAGAACGTCACCCTGCGCTTTGATCCCAGTGCGCCGCCGCAGCGCCCGATCCAGGTCTGCTTCCAGGGTGAGCGACTGGCCATGGCGCGTCCGGTGGATACCGATGCCAATTGCTTCGTGAAGCGTGATCAGCGTTCGCGGACCTTGGCGGTCGAGGGCCCGGTCGCGGAGCCTGCACCCTCAGCGCTGCGTCTGCGTGAGCTTCCCGATACGGATCATGACGCACTGGAGGGACGCTGATGTATCGCAAGCACTTCGCCTTGACGGCGTTTCCGTTCGATCTGACGCCACCTCCGGATGCGCTGTTTGCCGCCGCCAGTCTGCGTGAGGCCGAGGCGCGGTTGAAGCATCTGCTGGAGCTGCGTGGCATCGGTCTGGTCACCGGG
>NZ_JAYESN010000374.1:0-2273 GCF_034860625.1 Lamprobacter sp. | reverse complement strand
CAAGCGGTGGATCGGCGCATCGGCGATAATCGCAAGACGCTCGATTCATCAGAAGAGGTGGCCCGCCCCGGGTTGACGCCGAGGGGCGGGCCGAGTGCCGGTGCAACTTCGTTTTGCCTGCGAGGACACCGGCGAGGAGTACGTTAAGCGCAAAGGCTGGCAGCAAGCAACGCTGAGTCGTTGTCCGCTGCATCCGCAGGGCGGCTGTGGTTTCGCCCGCCATGGCACCTATGCCCGCGTCTCCCCGCCCGGAACCTTGATCACCCGTTACGACTGCCCTGACGGGCATCGCACCTTCAGTCTGCTGCCGGACTGCTATGCCGCGCGCCTGAGCGGGCAGCTCAGTGAGGTCGAGGACCTGGTGCGGGCCGTCGAGCAGGCGCCGAGCCAGGCGGCGGCCTGTGCCGGACTGCGCTTAGACATCGAACTGCCAGGCGTGCAGCGTTTCGTCACGCGCCGCGTGCAGGCGGTGCATGCGGCCTTAGTCGTCATCAAAGGTCTGCTGCCGGAGCGTTTTGGCCCCTGTGCTCCGACGCTGCTGGCCTTTGCCCTCGTGCTCGGCGTCTCAGACGTCTTGGTGGCGCTGCGTGGGATTGCCGAGCCCTGGCTGCAGGAATTGCCAAGGCCGCTTGGATTCAGCCCCCGGCGCCAGCCGGGGGGCGGGGGCGATCGCCCCCGCCAACACCGAGCGGGGGCGGACCCGCCGGGGCTGGCGGCTTAGGGTCGCGGGTGCAGGCAATGGGCCTGCGTCTTGTGGACTTTGCCGCCATGAACGACCCTGACACCGACCGCCAGCAAGAGATCGCCCTGTTTCGCTACGGGGTAATCGCCGAGCTTGTGCACTGGCCCAAGCACACCAAGGGCTTGTACGCCGCCATGCAGGCCAAGGCCGAGCGCGACTATGCCATTCCCGGCAGCAGCCGCACCCGCATCGCCACCGAGACCCTGCGCGATTGGCTCAAGGCCTATCGACGCGGCGGCTTTGAGGCACTGATGCCCAAGCCGCGCGCCGATCGCGGCCAGGTGCGCACACTGCCCCCGAGCGTGGTCGAGGCGCTGTTGGCGACCAAGGAAGGCAACCCGGCGCTCTCGGTGCAGCTGGTCATCCGCGCCGTGCGCGAGCGTGCCGATGTCCCGCCCGATCTGCCACTGCCGCCTTCGACCGTGCATCGACTGCTGGCCCGTCATGGATTGATGGAGGTGGCGAAAACCAACGGTGATCCCCAAGATCGACGTCGCTTTGCCTTCGAGCAGGCCGGCGAGCTGTGGATGAGCGATGTCATGCATGGCCCCAGTGTGCTGGTCGGCGAGCGGGTCAAGCGCAAGACCTACCTGATCGCCTTTATCGATGATGCCACGCGCGTGATCCCGCATGCGGCCTTCGCCCTGTCGGAGAACACCGCGACCTTCCTGCCGGTGCTCGAGCAGGCGATCCTGCGCCGCGGCTTGCCGAAGAAGTTGTATGTTGATAATGGCGCCAACTACCGCTCCAAGCATCTGGCGCTGGTGTGCGCCAAGCTCGGCATCGCCTTAATCCATGCCCGGCCCTATCAACCGCAGGGCAAGGGCAAGATCGAGCGCTGGTTCAAGACCGTGCGCGCGCAGCTGCTCACGCGGCTGACGGACACTGATCTGGCGAGCTTGAGCGCGCTCAACCGGCGTCTAGCCGGCTGGGTCGAGGGTGAGTATCACCACAGCCCACATCGCGGTCTGGAGGGTGTGACGCCACTGGAGCAGTGGGCACGCACCGGCTCAGCGGTGCGCTTTGTCGAGCCGGAGGTGGATCTGGCTGATCTGTTCCTGCTCGAGGCGGTGCGCAAGGTGCAGAAGGATCGCACGGTGAGCCTCAACGGGGTGCTCTATGAAGTCGAGGCCGCGCTGGTCGGGGAGAACGTGACGCTGCGCTTCGATCCCAGTGCACCGCCTGAGCGCCCGATTCAGGTCTGCTTCCAGGGTGAGCGCCTGGCCATGGCGCGTCCGGTGGATACCTATGCAAACTGTTTTGTGAAGCGTGATCAGCGCTCGCGGACCTTGACGGTCGAGGGCCCGGTCGCGGAGCCTGCACCCTCGGCACTGCGCTTGCGTGAGCTGCCCGATACGGATCATGACGCGCTGGAGGGACGCTGATGTACCGCAAGCATTTCGCCCTGACGGCGTTTCCGTTCGATCTGACGCCACCCCCGGATGCGTTGTTCGCGGCCGCCAGCCTGCGCGAGGCCGAGGCGCGGCTGAAGCATCTCCTGGAGCTGCGTGGTATCGGTCTGATCACCGGT
>NZ_JAYESN010000373.1:0-2275 GCF_034860625.1 Lamprobacter sp. | reverse complement strand
CGTTCTTCGTCGATCAGCGCCTCAGCGGCGATCTCGGTGGGTACGGGATAGACCTTGGATTCCGACATGATGATGAGTCCTCCTCAGGACGGCTCTGGACGATGACAAATGCGGTTTCCGTTCCGCTCGTTGGGTTTGCAGGGTTGGCTGATTGCTTAACCGCAATGGCTTAACCGGGGGAGTCTAAACCCTCAGTCGCAGCGCTGCCAGATGAGCGGTCAGTGCGCTCTGCCCAGGCAACCGTGTAATGGGCGCCTTGCTTGAGCTTGTCGTAGTTGCCGAAGACCTCTTGCAGGTTGCGCTTGATGAAGGCGCGCAGGCCGCTGATGGTGACCAAGTAGAGCTGGCCACCGGGGCGGAGGTGGGCGTGGGCATCGTGCAGCAGGATCGAGAGCAGTTCTTTGCCAACCTTGGCGGGCACATTGCTGGCGATCAGATCGAAGCGGGCCTTGGGCGGTATCTGCTCGAAGCCGTTGCTGAGCAGGCTGCTGGCATTCTTTAGTCCGTTGAGGTCAGCGTTACGCTGGGCAAAGTCGACAGCGACGAAGTCCTTGTCGACCATCAGCGTCCGGCCTTGCGGTGCTAATGCCGCCAGGGTGAGCCCGATCGGGCCATAGCCGCAGCCGAGATCGAGGCAATCGGCATCGGGCTTAAGCTTCAGATGCTGCAGCAGCAGGCGGGTGCCTTCATCGATCTCGCGTGGTGAGAACAGCCCCCAGGTCGATTCGAGCCGAAGCCGTTGTCCACGCAACTCGGCTTCGAGCTGGATTGGTGCGCGGAGCGCTTTCAGTTGGTCTGGAGCAAGCATCTGGCGGCTGGTCGATCAGTAAAAGCCTCTAGTCTACAGGGCTATGTGGCTTAAGCGTTGGCTAGACTAGCGGTTTGGATCATCAACCCAGGGGGTTCTGATGTCCGATCTCGCTGGCCAACTCGAGATCAGCCTCGACCAAGGCAGGGGTGCCGTCGCAATCGGCTCGAGCCGCCCCGTGACGGCCGCGCGCGTCTTCGCCGGCAAGTCGCCCGCAGAGGTGGTGCGCCAACTGCCAATGCTGTACAGCCTCTGTGGCACAGCGCAGGCAGCAGCCTGTGTCGGGGCCTGTGAGCAGGCACTTGGCCGACAGCCGAGCGCCGCCGTCTTGGCCCGGCGCCAGGCTTTGGTCGATGCCGAGACGATCAAGGAGCATCTGTGGCGGTTATTGCTGGACTGGCCAAAGATGCTTGAGATCAAGACAGGGTCAAAGGCCAACACCAACACCAACACTAGAGCATCGAGCTTCACAGCCCCAGTCCCAGCCTCGGTTGCAGCCTCTGCGATGCCACGGGTGATGCGCGCTTATATGAAGCTCCGCCAGGATCAGCGGGCGGCAGCCGACCCCTTCACGCTGGATATGCATCAGGCCGAGCGTGGTGCTGCTGCAGCGATCGATCCAAGCTCCCTGCTGCACTTGGTCGCCGAGCAGGCGCTAGGGACGCTGTCGGACCATTGGTTGATGACAGTCGATAGCCCTGAAGCCTTACAGCGCTGGCTCCAGGAAGCAGAGACGCCAGCCGCTGAGCTGGTGCGCACTCTCCTGCAGCAGGGGCTTACAGGCATGGGTGCGAGCCCGATCGCCTGGCTTCCGGAGTCGCCTTGGCGACAGCTTGCGCAGGCATTGGCGAGCGCCGAGGCTGATGCGTTCATTGCTGCCCCACTCTGGCAGCAGCAATGCGCCGAAACAGGGCCTTTGGCCAGGGTTGCTGCACAACCGCTGATCGCGGCTTTGCTCGCGGAGTATGGCAACGGTTTGCTCACGCGACTGGTCGGGCTTTTGGTCGACTTGGCACAGAGCGCCAGCAGGCTGGAGGCGCGTCTCAGGGCGACAATGGAAGGCGCTGTTGAGGTCAGCTCAGGGTCAATGGAAGCGGTTGCTAGTGGCATCAGCACCGGTGCGGGCATCGGCGTTGGCAGGGTTGAGGCAGCGCGCGGTCTGCTCCTGCACCGTGTCAGTCTTGCCGATGGACGCGTCCAGCAGTACCAGATCCTGGCGCCGACAGAGTGGAATTTTCACCCTCAGGGTGTCGTCGCCCAGGGACTTGCGGCGATCGCCCGTGGCGGCACCAAGGGCGTGGAGTTGGAGCGTTTAGCTCGGCTTTACATTACCGCGGTTGATCCCTGTGTCGACTACCAACTTTCTGTATCCTGATCGCCACTCAGCACTCGTCACACAGACGCCATCGGCGTCGCTCAGCCTAAGTCGGAGCATCGCTTATGTGTCTTGCCATACCCGCCCAGATC
>NZ_JAYESN010000372.1:0-2285 GCF_034860625.1 Lamprobacter sp. | reverse complement strand
TTTGACAATATCAGCCACGACTGGTTACTCGCCAACATCCCCATGGATAGGGGGATACTCAGAAAATGGCTGAAAGCTGGCTACATGGAGAAACATTCCCTCTTTCCAACGGAAACAGGTACACCTCAGGGGGGTATCATTTCTCCTACCTTGGCCAATATGGCTCTGAATGGTCTCGAAGACGCCATCCACTCCCACATCGGGAAGATGGGAGCTAAGGAGAAAAAGAAGGCCAAGATCAATGTGGTGCGATATGCAGACGACTTCATTGTGACTACAAGTGCACACTGGCGCTGTTGCCTAGCGAAAAAAGCTGCTAAGGATTTCCTGGAAGTCAGGGGTCTGGAACTCTCGCAAGAGAAGACTCACTACACGCATATCGAAACGGGTTACGACTTCTTGGGCTGGAACATCCGGAAATACAACGGCAAGTTCCTCATCAAGCCCAGCAAGAAGAATGTAAAAGCCCACCTGAACAAGATCAGAATGGTCATCAAGGAGATGAACGGGAATAGCCAGAAAGCACTGATGGGCCGGCTGAACCCCATCATACGGGGATGGTCAGCCTATCACGCGAACCAGGTCTCAAAGAAGATCTTCAACAAGGTCGATCACAGGATCTGGCAAGCACTCTGGAAATGGGCGAAGCGACGACACCCCCACAAGGGTGAGCGGTGGATCAAAGACCGGTACTTCTACAACTACGGTGGAAGGGATTGGGTCTTCGGATACTGGGAAACGACAAAAGACGGAACCAAACGGTTTGCAAGACTCCTCACTCACGCGGAGACGCCGATTCGCCGTCATGTCAAAATCAAGGCTGATGCCAATCCATTCGATCCCGAATGGGAATCCTACTTCGAGCAGCGGGAAACCAACGCCATGAAGAAGGCTCAACAGGGGCGGGTGAAGAGTCTTTGGCTCCGGCAGGAAGGGAAATGCCCGATCTGCCACCAGAGGATCTTGGTCGAAGGAGAGGAATGGGCGATCCATCACGTTCACCCTAAATCCCTCGGAGGCCCAGACACACTGGATAACCTGAGACTACTCCACGGAAACTGCCATCGCCTAGTCCATAGCAAGCATAAAACCGAAGCACTGCCGGCTCTATGATGAATAGGGCTTACATAAGGCTTGAGCCGTGTGCGGTGAAAGTCGCACGCACGGTTCTTAGGGGGGGATAGGTCAGTAATGACCTGTCCCTACCCGACAGCAGCTCAAGGGCCGGTTCGCTCATGTCTTTTGGTCCGGTCGACAGTCCGCACGACATTCCGCTTCAGCGCCGAAAGGCATCAAATGGGGTCCGACCCCTTAGCCGCACGAAGCCCTCGATCAGGAACACCAGCAATGGCACAAGCCATGGTCGAGGTGACGTCGCTCACCACCAGACACAGGCGCGAGGGCGACTCCAGCAGCCGCCGCTCGTAACGCGTTATGATCGCGGCGGTCTGCTCGGCCTGGGTGCCAGAGCCCACCTCCAGATTCACATCCGGCTGCGGGATGCCCAGCTGCTCAAAAAAAGACCCCGACAGGCGGGGGTCATAGTGCTGGCCGGTATGCACCAGGCGGTATCGCAGCGGGCCACCCGCCGCCGCCCGCGCCTGTAGCGCCTTAATGATCGGCGCCACCTTCATGAAGTTCGGCCGCGCGCCGGCGATGATGTCGAGCAGTCTAGTTTCAGGCATACATCAGCTTCCTGCCTTTTGGCTCAGGGATTGGATCGCCGAACTCTGCAGCGGTATCGATCCAAAGCTGGATCGCCTCCTGCGCTTGCCCCAAGGCGGCTTCATAGCTGTCCCCGTGCGCAACGCACCCCGGCAACTCGGGCACCTCGGCAAGGTAAGCCCCATCTTCCTCACTCCAGTAAATGATCGTCTCGTACTTGAACATCAATCATCACCCTCTTCGAGCAGGCGATACCTCAAAATAACAGCCCGAACCTGCCTGACCTGATACGGCTTGGCGTGATTGCCTTCGCGTTGCAGATTGATCTTGTCCTCAACGCCCTGCTTGCGGAAAACATGATGACTACCGCGAACACGCTCTTGAAAGCCTAGCTTCCTCAACAGGTCGCAGAGGTCATCAAAACCGATATTCGCGTCCGAAGCACCACGCAGGATCTTCGCGACCAGCTTTTCGACCCGGCCCATCCTACTTGCCTAACTGCCTAACTGCCTAACTGCCTCACTGCCTTCCTCCCCAGCCACCTCAATCGTCACCCGACTCACCTCCAAAATCTCCTCCAGCGGAATCGGTGCCGGGCCGCCCGCGCGCAGCGCGTGCAC
>NZ_JAYESN010000371.1:0-2292 GCF_034860625.1 Lamprobacter sp. | reverse complement strand
GATGAGCTTCAAGGTGCCCACGCTCCGGTGGGCCTCGCCATGCTGGGTGGAGCCTTCGTATTCGGTGCGACCATGCAGATCGTGTTGGGCTGCGGCTCTGGTGTGCTGGTGAATGCCGGCAGCGGCAACCTGATGGCGGTGCTCGCCTTGCTCGGCTTCATCGCCGGCAGCTTCCTCGGCACGCTGCATCTGCAGTGGTGGACGGCGCTCGGCTCGCTGCCGGTATTGACGCTGCAGGGCAGCCTGGGCGAGCGCGCCGGGCTGTGGCTGACGCTGATTGGCCTGGCTGCACTCGCGGTGCTGGTCGTGCGGCTTTCAACGCCCGGCCAGCGCCTGCCCTCGGTGCGCTTGTGGCTGGCTGCGATATTGGTGGCTGCCCTCGCGATATTGAATCTGATGGTGGCCGGCCAATCCTGGGGCGTTGTCTACGGCCTGGGGTTATGGGGCGCCAAGGTGGGCCAGGCCGTCGGCCTGGATGTGCTGGCCACAGGCTTCTGGGCCGCACCCGATCACGCCGAACGGCTGCGGCAAAGCCTGCTAACGGATGTCACCAGTCTGACCAATATTGGCATCATTGTCGGTGCGTTCGTCGCCATGCGCTGGCGTCTGGATCCAGGCCCGCAGGTGCCGCTGGGAAACACACTCGGACGCCTCGGCATCCTGGTTTCAGGCCTGCTGCTGGGCTACAGTGCGCGCATCGCCTTCGGCTGCAATGTGGGTGCGTATTTCAGCGGCATTGCCACTGGCAGTGTCCATGGCTGGGTGCGGTTCGCCTCAGCCTTTGCCGGCTCGGCGCTCGCCTTGCAGGCGAGACCGCGGGTGCTGCGCTGGCTGTCATTGAATGCTGCAGCCACGAGTGCCGCGGCCGCTGAAAACGTGCACACATGAGGATTGCAGCGCCACGTCCCGGCCGTACCACCACCGGGCTTTTGACCCTCGCACTGCTCGGCCTGTTGCTGATCCTGGATGCGCGCCAATCCATGCCTATCAATCCCCATGCCGCCCCTCCGCCCGTGGCACTGGGATCGGGCCAGGCACCGACCGGGGCACACTGCACCCAGACATAGGCCGGGCATGCCCAGCCCGATGGCTTGACCGACGGTCGAACATAAGTGGCGTAGCCGTTGCCGGCGACAACGCTTCCCCACAGCCTGTTAGCGCCTATAATCAACCCCTTATTTTGCAATAGCGGACGACAAGCGATGACAGCCTGGTTTGGAATTTTTCGCAATGCGGCGCTCGCGCTGCTGGGTATGCAGCTTTCGGTGACGGCCGTCGCGCAGCGCAATATGGATGTCCCGCTGAGCGAGGCACAGAGCGAGGAAGCGGGGCAGTTGTACCAGCAGTACTGCGCGCTGTGCCACGGCGAGGACCGCAGCGGCTACCGCGCCGACCACGCGCCGTCGCTGAAATCGCATTCACTGCTGTCCACCGGCTTCCCGCGCTTCATGTACACCACCATCGCCTACGGCCGCAGCAATACGGCCATGGAGGGCTACAGCACGGAAATGGGTGGCCCGCTCAGTCGCGATCAGCTCCGCATGCTGCTGCGCTGGCTGTGGGAGCAGGAGGCGGTAGCCGCGGCTGAACTTGACCACGATGCAAAAATCAGCGGCGATGCCGTACGCGGTGCTGCGCTCTATGCACAGCATTGCGCCACCTGCCACGGCGCTGACGGCCAGGGTATCACTGCCCCTTCGCTGGGTGACCAGGCACTGCTGGCCAATGCCTCGGACGCCTTCCTGAAGTACGCCATTGTCAATGGGCGCGATGGCACGCCCATGGTGTCCTTCGCAGAGCAACTGGAAAATGAAGAGATTGATGCATTGGTCGCCTTCTTGCGCAGCCAGGCATCGGGCTGGCAACCGGAACCGCCCACGCTGGTCGACCCGCCGCCGCCAGAGCAATACGTGCTCAACCCGGAGGGAGAGGAGCCGCAGTTCACGCTGCGTGAAGGGCGTTATGTGCCGGCCGCCGAGGTGGTGACAGCGCTTGAGGAGAAACGCCGATTCATACTGCTTGATACACGCCCGGCCTCGGCCTGGCAGCGCAGCCATATTCCCGGCGCCGTGCCGATGCCCTACTACCGCGACGGAGAGCGCGCGGGGGAAAACCTGCCCAACGACGGTACCTGGATTGTCGCCTACTGCGCCTGCCCGCACGCGGCCTCGGACTTTGTGATCAACAATCTGCGCAAGCTGGGTTACCGCAACACCGCCGTGATCGACGAGGGTATTCTGGTCTGGACGGCCATGGGCCTGCCAGTCACCGCAGGCAATATGCGCGAGGCAA
>NZ_JAYESN010000370.1:0-2306 GCF_034860625.1 Lamprobacter sp. | reverse complement strand
GCGCACATGGGCTTCGTGACCCTGGGCTTTTTCATCATCTTCTCGATCTTCCAACGTGCCGAGACCGCCGGTGCGGTCATGGGCATCGAGGGCGGGATGGTGCAGATGATCTCGCACGGCTTCATCTCCGGGGCGCTGTTCCTCTGCGTCGGCGTGCTCTACGATCGCATGCACACGCGCGAGATCTCGGCCTATGGCGGCGTGATCAACCGCATGCCCTGGTTTGGCGCCTTCGTCGTCTTCTTCGCTATGGCCAACGCCGGCCTCCCAGGCACCTCGGGCTTCGTCGGCGAGCTGATGGTGATCCTGGCCGCGTTCCAGGCCGATTTCTGGTTCGCCTTCCTGGCCGCGACTACCCTGGTGCTGGCGGCCGCCTTCACGCTCTGGCTGGTCAAGCGGGTGATTTTCGGCGAGGTCGGCAACGAACAGGTCGCCAAGCTCGAGGATCTCAATCGTCGCGAGACGCTGAACCTCGGCGTGCTCGCTGCCGCGACGCTGGCCATCGGCCTCTGGCCCAAGCCGCTGATCGAGGTGATGGAGCCGACCATCGCGCAGTTGGTGCAGCAAGTGCAGGTCAGCAAGTTGCCGTCGGCGATCGCGATCGACGACGCTCCGATTGCCGGTCTTCAGCCCTAACGGATCTCTGTCATGACGACGCTTACCCCATCCCTGACCTCTTCGATGATCGCGATCTTGCCGGAGCTGGTGATCTTGCTGACCGCCTGCACCGTGCTGATCACCGATCTCTATACGCGCGATGACCAGAAGCAGAGTAATCACACACTCACGGTCATCGGCCTGTTGGCAGCGCTCTTTGCGGTTGGACTGGTCGGTGGCCCGATGCCAACCGAGGCCTTCAGCGAGAGCTTCATTCGCGATCCGATGAGCGATCTGCTCAAGGGCGCGATCCTCATCGTCTCGCTGCTGACCTTCATCTACGCCAAGGACTATATGCGCGACCGCGAGATGTGGGTCGGCGAGTACCATGTGCTACTGCTGTTCGCGGTCCTCGGCATGCTGATCATGGTCTCGGCGAACGGCTTCCTGACGCTCTATCTGGGCCTCGAGCTGCTCTCGCTCTGTCTCTATGCCCTGGTCGCCTTCGATCGCGATTCCAAGCAGGGCGCCGAGGCGGCGATGAAGTACTTCGTGCTCGGTGCGCTCGGTTCGGGGATGCTGTTGTATGGCATCTCGATGCTCTACGGTGCCGCCGGTGGCTTTGCCTTCGCCGATGTGGCCGCGGCCGTTGCCAGCGGTGGCGTCAACGATAAGATCCTGGTCTTCGGGCTGGTCTTCGCGCTGATCGGCATCGCGTTCAAGTTCGGCGCCGTGCCCTTCCACATGTGGGTGCCGGATGTCTATCAGGGTGCGCCGACGCCGATCGTGCTCTTCCTCTCGAGCGCGCCGAAGATTGCCGCCTTCGCGATGGCCGCGCGCATCCTGATCGAGGCGCTCGGCGGTTTGCAATCGGATTGGGGTGAGATCCTGATCATCCTCTCGGTGCTCTCACTTGCGCTCGGCAATGTGGTCGCCATCGCACAGACCAATATCAAACGCATGCTGGCCTATTCGACCATCTCGCATGTCGGTTTTATCTTCCTTGGCCTGCTGGCCGGCAGCGAACAGGGCTATGCCTCGGCGATGTTCTACTCGGTGGTCTATGCGCTGATGTCGGCCGGTGCCTTCGGCGTGCTGCTGATGATCTCGAGCAAGGGCCAGGATGTACAGGAGCTGGATGATCTCAAGGGCCTATCGGACCGCGCCCCCTGGCTGGCGGCGATGATGGCGCTGATGATGTTCTCGATGGCCGGGGTGCCGCCGATGGTCGGCTTCGTCGCCAAGCTGCTGGTGCTGGAGGCGATCATCGCTCAAGGGATGGTCTGGCTGGCGATCGTCGCGGTGGTGTTCTCGATCATCGGCGCCTTCTACTATCTGCGCGTGGTCAAGCTGCTCTACTTCGATAAGCCGATCACCGAGGTGCCGGTGACGACTAATGCCAGTGCGCGGGTGGCGATCACCGTCAACGGCGCTGTGATCCTGTTGCTCGGGATGTATCCGGCAACCTTGTTCACGCTCTGTCAGCAGGCGTTTTCGGGTTGAGCCGATATTCCCGAGTAAATGGTGGTGTTTTGGGTCTGTGTGTTGTGCTATTCGGTCACGGCCGGTTAACCACCACCTGGGTGTCGACGCACGGCCTCTAGCCCAACCCGGCGCGCTAGATTAGCGGCATGGACATTCCACGGCTCATCCAAGCGGGCAATCGTGTTGTATTCATAAGCCCAGGTATAACCCTGAGTTGCTTGTAC
>NZ_JAYESN010000369.1:0-2319 GCF_034860625.1 Lamprobacter sp. | reverse complement strand
CTGGTCTCGCCCGAACTCTATGCGACGCCGATCATCATCGGACTACTACTGCAGGCGCTGGCCACCCAGTTCGTCGGACTCGCCCCCGATCTCGGCTATGCGCTCGGCGCGGCCACCATTGTGCTGATCCGCATGCTCGCCATCCACTACCACTGGCGGATGCCCGAGGCGCTGATCAACCGGCCGCGCTGAGGGAGCGGTTGGGATCGGGGAGCAGGTCTTGGGCCAGCAGCCAGATGGCATAGGTGGGCTTGAGCTTGGTGTAGGACTCGCCGCTGCCGAGCTGGGCGCAGTAAAGTTCGGCCCAGCCGTAGCTCGCCAGTACGCTAACCGCCGGACCATCAGGCAAGCAGCCGTGCCGAACGGGCCAGCATGCGAGCAAAGTCCGCCAATGCCGTTGACAGCAGCCCGCTGATCGCGCCCTGCGATAGTTCCAATTCCTTGCAAATCGATGATTAGATCATTAATTTGGCAGGCATGTATCATCCTCGCCTGCAAACCGACCGCCTGCGCCTACTAGCACGCGCCTTCCCTGTCGTCATCGTCAGTGGCGCGCGCCAGGTCGGCAAGACCACGCTGCTGCGTCACTGCTTTCCCGACTACGACTATGTGGTGTTCGACGCCAGTCTGGACATCGAGGACGCCCGGCGGGAACCCGATCTCTTCCTGCTCAATCACCCGCCGCCGGTCATCCTCGACGAGATCCAGTATGCGCCCGAGGTCGTCGCCACCATCAAGCGCCGGGTCGACCGTGAACCCGAACGCGCCGGTCAATATCTCCTCACCGGCTCGCAACAGTGGCAGATCCTGCAACGGCTGTCCGAGAGTCTGGCGGGTCGCAGCGCCTTTCTCGACCTGTTTGGGTTTTGTATCCCCGAGATCGTCGATGCCCCCAGCGGATGGCTGCCGCGCTGGCTGGAGGCCCCGGACGACTTTCTCGCCCAAGCGCGCACGGCCGGCCGCTATCAGGGACACCTGCCGGACTGGCTGTGGCGCGGCAGCTTGCCACGCGTCATCGCGCTCGAGACCGAAGTCATCCCCGATTTCTGGTCCGGCTACCATCGCACCTATGTCGAGCGCGATGCACGTCTGCTGGGAGAGGTCGACGACTGGCAGGAGTTCGGCCGCTTCGTTCGGCTGATGAGCGCGCTCACAGCGCAGGAGATCAACTACAGCCAGCTGGGACGCGAGATCGGCATGACGCCCCAGACCGCACGCCGTTGGCTCAAGATCCTGGAAGGCACCTATCAATGGTTTGAGTTGGCGGCCTTTTCGGGCAATCCGACCAAGCGGGTCTCATCCCGGCCCAAGGGCTATTTCGCCGATACCGGTCTAGCCTGCCACCATGCACGCCTGTCCTCGCCCCGCGCCCTGACCAGCCATCCGCTGTACGGCGCCCTGTTCGAGACGGCCATGGCCGGCGAACTCATCAAACAGGCCAGCGTGCTGCCCGCGCGCCCCATCTTCTACCATTGGCGCTCGGCAGGCGGGGCCGAGGTCGATCTGATCCTGGAGCGTGACGGATGGCTGCATCCGTTCGAAATCAAGCTGACCGCCGCGCCGACCCGCCGCATGGCCTCCGGCATCACCGCCTTCCGCGAGGCACACTCCCATCTCGATATCGCCACCGGCGCGCTGCTGTGCGCGGTCGATCAGCCGCGCTGGATCACGGAAGAGGTCATGGCCCTACCCTGGAATCTGCTCGGCTGAGCGCGTCGCGAACGCCAGAGCAACACGCAAGCATCTTGCGCGTTGACCACAGGGCACTCACCCGGCGGCACAGGGTTCTCACGCCTCACCTGACGGCATAGGCCCAGCAAATCCCAGCGTCAAGCGTATGCACAAGAATCCTTGATCGAAGA
The DNA here is from genome assembly GCF_034860625.1 of Lamprobacter sp. Lineage (NCBI taxonomy): Bacteria > Pseudomonadati > Pseudomonadota > Gammaproteobacteria > Chromatiales > Chromatiaceae > Lamprobacter > Lamprobacter sp. The sequence goes on along the minus strand of NZ_JAYESN010000369.1, from coordinate 457 downwards.
GGACGACTGCGACCGAATCATTAACCTGCGAGAAGCGACACCCAAAGAGGTCAGACACTATGCACGTCACCGACGGGAATGGTATGAAGTACCGCATTGCGTCGAAGGAAGAGACCAGGCGCATCCGCGAGGGCATCGCGGCGGACCCGGACACCCACGAGCTGACACACGCGGAGATGGCCGAGCTGCGCCCACTGTCAGCACAGGTGATCTTTCATCATCGATCAAGGAACCTACCGTGAGTGACCCGAGCCCGGAACCGTCCGACACCGAATCCAAGGTCGACCCCTTCATCAGGCGTTGGGGCTGCGGCACCAGCCACGGCGGCAATGAGCGCGCCAACCTGCAACTGTTCCTGACCGAACTCTGCACCCTGCTCGACCTACCCCAGCCCGAGCCGGCCAGTGCCGACAACAGCCAGAACGCCTATGTCTTCGAGCGCAGCGTCACCGAGCAT
>NZ_JAYESN010000368.1:0-2319 GCF_034860625.1 Lamprobacter sp. | reverse complement strand
GAGCCGGAGCCAGAACCAGAACCCGACGCCCCACCCCCGGAAGACGAGTGGGCGGATCTGCCCGACAATGACGGCGATGGCACCCCCGAGCAGGTCGAGGACTTTGCCCCGCCGCTCGATGAAAACGGCACCCAGGGCGATGGTAACGGCGACGGCATCCCGGATCGCGAGCAGACCGATGTCGCCTCAATCCCCGTGCGCGTGACCGACCGGATCTCCGAGAACCCCGACGCCACGCAGGTGTTCATCAGCCTGATTGGCGGCACCGACACCAACGGTGGCGATGCTGAGAACCCCAACACCGGGCCGACGCCCGCCGGCGGGGTCGCCATCCGCGCGGTGTCCCAGTCAGACGCGCCGCCAGCGCAGGAGCGTGCCGGTATCACCATGCCGCTCGGGCTGATCGGCTTCGAGGCTCAAGTCGACCTCGAAGAGGGTGCCGAGGACGCAGGGGAGGTGCCCTTCAGCCTGCTCATCGATGGTGAACTCCCGGTCAACGGCTTCTGGAAGCAAACCACCGAAGGCGACTGGGTCAACCTCGCCAGTGACGCCTATGGCGGCGCGGCCAGCACCGTCGGCACCAAAACCCGGCTCGACTTCGTCATCACCGACAACGGCCCCTTTGATACCAATCCTGACATTGGCGCGATCACCGACCCCGGCGCGCCGGGTTATCGGGCCGAAGTTGATCCCGACCCTGATCCCGAACTGAATTTCGCCGAAGTGGCCATGCACAAATTAGCCGGTGAGGTCGAGTTATCCGAGCCTCTTTTGAGCATTTTTGCCCGGATCCTGAACCGTCAAGTCACGCTCGACGAAGAGGCTGGTACGGTTGAATACGGCGCTGCATTCGACAACCTGCTCTCCGTTTTCACCTTTGTCGCTACCGACACGGGTGATCGTCCCGACTCACCTTTCGAGTATGGAACGCGCGTTGCGCAGGCTAAGGAAGAAACACAAGCGGCGTTTTTCGTGGACGTGAACGATGCTCTCAACTTTGCTGAAACAGCCATGCAACGTTTAGCGGGTGAGGCCGAGCTATCTGAGCATCTTTCAAGCATTTTTGCCCGGATCCTGAACCGTCAAGTCACGCTCGATGAGGAGGCTGGTACAGTTGAATACGGCGCTGCGTTCGACACCTTGCTCTCCGTTTTCACCTTTGTCGCTACCGACACCGGTGATCGCCCTGACTCACCTTTCGAGTATGGAGCGCGCGTTGAGCAGGCTAAGGAAGCAGCAGAATCTTATATGCAGACCGACGTCCAAGCCAGCGTGCCTGATGAGGCCGAGGGGCTAGCCTTGATCGGCCAGCCAATGCCTGCCGATCTGAGTACGGAGCTTTTGGTATAAGCAGCCATCAGGATGTTGCATCCCGCTCTTCATGCGGGTGAACGGGGATTGAGCGATGTCAGTTCGGTCTTCGGGGACGCGGCACTGGTTAGCAGTGGTGAACCTGGTCAGTGGTCAGATGCCTCCGCTGCGGCTCTGACCCTGAGTAGCCGGCAGGCTCACCCTGTGCTGCGCCACAGCAGCCGCTCGAAGCCCAGTGCCACCACGGCATGGGTATGTAGCCGCAGGCGCTCGCCATAGGCCTGCTCCAGCCCCTGGCGATAGCGGGCGAGCTGAGCTTCAGCAGCGTCCAGGGCACTGGCCACCGAGGGGAGGGCGGCCAGGTCCTCGCGCGAGGACTCCCGCAATCGGTCAGCCGAAAGCCCAGTATCCGCCACGCTCAGATACTTGAACTCCAGCAGATGATCCAGCAGCGCAAAGCGGCGCATCTCCTCGCGCACGATCAGCGACAGATCGGCATGGCCGCGGGCAATCGCGGTCTCGGAATCCATGACATAGAAGATGTCGGCAAAGAGTGCGATCAAAAAGACGGTTTTCACCGTCAGCTCGTTCGACCAGCGATAGTCGCGGTTGTCGAACACACGCAGGTGATGGGTCTCTAGCACCTCGATCAGCGGGGCAAGGTCACCCTGGGTATAGAGCGCCTTGGCCGCGGCGCGCAGGCTCTCGCGCTCGGGATACTCAGGAAACAGCTGATCGTGGAACTTCTCGACGTAGAGCTTGCGGATCACCAGATTCGGAATCCCCAGCACCAGCTCACCAAACGGCGTCTGATCCTTCAGCGTGAGCGCACCGAGGAAATACAACAGCGAGCCAAGAAAGGGCGCGTCCTTAGGCGCGCGGCGCATGTCCTCGACCCCAAAGCGATGCGCCAGGCTGGCGATCACCGGCGGGTGCTCCGGATCGAGCGCGGCGCCAATGAGCTCCTGCCCATGCGGTTGGCGGGCAACAAAATCGATGCGGTTACGA
>NZ_JAYESN010000367.1:0-2323 GCF_034860625.1 Lamprobacter sp. | reverse complement strand
ATCCTGAAAAAGCCAGCAAACAGAAAGTCCTTCCCATGCAGGGCATCAGCCTGCTGCCTGCGTTTGAAGGCAGGCCGCTTGTCCGGCCCAATCCGCTCTACTGGGAATACTCCGAAGGCTTTGCGATCCGCGACGGGGACATGAAAGCGGTGCGCCTCCGCAGAGCCAAAGATAAAGAATGGGAGCTGTACGACTTTTCGAAGGACGAAAACGAAACCCGCGACCTGACTCCGGACATGCCTGAAAAACTGAAAGCCATGAAGCAGCAGTGGCAGAAGTGGTACGACTCCGTTTCTTCATACGAAACAGACAAATAAAACCTCCGCAATGGGAGCTGGAAAACAAAATGACGATTTAGCCTGAATTATTCATGAAAACGGCCTTGGTTGCTGTAAAGCATTCTTGTATAATGCCTTACGATTTACAACCACGTAAAAACAACCAAGGTCGTTATGAACAAAGAAAACCAGATTCTTTTCCCTTTTACACCTCTTAAAGGCCGGAAAATTACGGCGGTTTTTGATGAGCCGATGGTCAGTTCCGACGGAGGGCTTGTTCTATTGCGCGAAGTGCTGATCGAAACCGGTATCATCCGCTCACTGGCTGAAGCCCTTCATGACCCGCGCCACCCTTCCTATGTGGATCACACGCTCGAAGAGATGCTCTCTCAGCGGGTCGCTCAGATCTGTTGCGGCTATGAAGATGCCAACGACTGCGATCATCTGCGTGATGATCCGCTTTTTAAACTGACGGCGGGCCGTCTGCCTGAAGCGGATGCCCTGGCTTCTCAGCCGACGATGAGCCGGCTGGAAAACCGGGTGTCCGTCAAAGAATTGCTGCGCATCGCCTACGCCTTGGTCGATCAGTTCATCGCGTCATTTAATCAGGTGCCCGAAGCGATCGTGCTGGATCTCGATCCGACCTCCGACCCCGTCCACGGCAACCAGCAACTGGCCTTGTTCAACGCTTTTGAGGACGAGTACTGCTTTATGCCCTTTCATCTCTACGACGGGCTGAGCGGCAAGTTGATCACCACGGTGCTGCGTCCGGGTAAGACCCCGACGGATCAGGAAATCATCAGCGTGCTCAAGCGCGTCGTAAAACGGTTGCGCACCGCGTTCCCGAAGACCCGGCTGATCTTCCGGGCGGACTCCCATCACACGAAACCCGCCGTGATGGACTGGATGGAAAGCCGCGCCATGGACTTTGCAACCGGTCTGGCGATCAACGGACGTCTCAAAGAACAGTTCGCCGGAGTTTTGGAAGAAGCCCGTCTGAAATACAAGCGCACCGGGCACGATGTGCGGATGTTCGCTTCGGGATTTTATCAGGCAAAAAGCTGGAGCCGGGCGCGACGGGTCGTCTGCCGGGTTCTGATTACGGCCAACGGCGAGGACATGCGCTTCGTCGTCACTTCGTTCGAGAAAACCGGAGCGAAGTATCTTTATGAAACGGTTTACTGCGGGCGGGGCTCAATGGAACTGATGATCAAGGATCATAAAAACGGGCTCTGCTCGGATCGCACCAGTTGCCACAAATTTACAGCCAACCAGTTCCGTCTCTTTTTGCATTCCGCCGCCTACGTGGTGATGCATTACCTTCGAACTGTGCGCCTCAAAGGCACCCAACTGGCGCACGCGCAGTTTGACACGATCCGCCTGCGGCTGCTGAAAATCGGAACGCGGGTGGAAAGCGGCAAGACGCGCATCCTGCTGCACCTCCCCAAAGCCTTCGCCAACATCCCGGAGTTCCAGTCGGCTGTGCGGTTGAATACGGGCTGAGCTCTCAGCAAGCGGTCCCCCGCGCAGCCAATACGGGGGTAAGGGGGAACTGTCTCTCGAAACGGTCAAAACCGCTTAAAAATCCTGTTTCACGGCTCAAAAACTGTTGATGAATCCAAAAATCACCGGTCAACGCGGTGTTCATGAATAGATCAGGCTAGCATCTTTGCGCTCTCTGCGTTCTTTTGCGGCTTCAACCTCTTCCGAATATTGTTCATGCGATGTCTCAATATTTGTGCGCGTTGATGTCGTTACCTTTACGGTCACGATGTCTCTTTCCACCATGTAGATCACCCGATATATACGGCTATCTAATCCCGAAGGAATTGGTCTTTCCGGGCTCAGCGGGAAGTGCTGAAAGCGTTAGATCCGGCATCTGCTTCCCGCTCCAGAGCACCGCCTCCTCGCCCGGCTTCAGGTCCAGCGAATAGCGCCCTGTCGCTACCTCTTCCAGACGGAACGTCCGGCCGCCGCTGATCTGAATCTCCCCTTCGAGTGCGGGCATGATGATGCATGGCTCGCCTTTGAGGCTTTTGATCCGC
>NZ_JAYESN010000366.1:0-2330 GCF_034860625.1 Lamprobacter sp. | reverse complement strand
GATCTGCGTCCGTTCATCGTTTTCATGTTCACTCAACCCCCTGAGTCCATACACTGCACATCGTGCGTTTTGTTTGTACGCCAAGCGTCGCCGTGTATCGCCTGCACCCGGTCAACGCAGGGCCTGTTCAGCAACGGCTCAAGGCCGCGCCAGCACCACTTCGATTTCCACCAGCATTCCCGGCGCCGCCAGCCCCGCCACCTGGAAAGCGGATCGCGCCGGCAAGTTGGGCTGCGACTCAGTGCCGAAGTACAGGCGATATGCGCGCATCATGCCCTGGAAGTCCATCGCGCCACCCGGCTCGGGCGCGACCAGATAGATCTGCATTTTCACCACATCGCCGAAGGTCAGGCCCTTGGCCGTGAGCGATGCCTCGAGTCGCTTGAATACGGACAGGGTCTGCGCCTCGGTATCGCCCCAGAACTCTGCCGAGTAGCGCTCGGCGTCAGGGTTGGCGGGCGCCGGGGTCATACCGCTGTGATAGACCAACGTGGTACCGGGCAGGATCTCCACCGCCTGTGCAATAGGAAAGTCGCTGTCGGGCAGCTTGTGCCGCCGTACCTCGGCCTGTGCACCGGCGGTCGCCAGACCGAGCGCCACAGCGGAGGCCGCAGCCAGAGTGGAGTGCTTGTTCAACATGGGAGAATCCTCATTGGAAGTTGATGAATAAATACCGGTGCCCAAGGCTGGCTCCAGCGTGGCGATATAGGCGATCACATCCTGTATCGCCTGCTCGTCCTCGAGCAATGTACTGGATACGCGCATGCGTGTCCCGGCAAGATCCGCCGGCACTGCACCGCGCACGCCGTCGCGAAAGTGCTGCAGCTGACCCTGTAGATACCAGCCGTCGAGACCGGCCAGTGGCGGTGCCAAAAGCACTGCATTGCCCTCGCCGCCCTGACCGTGGCAGGCAGCGCAGCTGCGGTAGATCTGCGCACCGCGCTCTGCATCCCCTGCGCGCGGGCGCTGCGTGGAGACAGGATCCGCCTTCATGGCACCTACAAAGGCTACCGCGCGCTCCAATGCCGCATCATCGAGGGCCGCCGCCTGCGGGCGCATGGCGGCACCGGTGTCATCTCCAGGGTCAGCCCCGCGCCAACCGGCTCTGAACGCCTGCAACTGCTGGCGCACATACCAGGCGGGCAGGCCCGCCAGGCGCGGCGCGTTGACCGAGCGGTTGCCCTGCAGCTGTGACCCGTGGCAAGTAGTGCAGCTGATCAAGTCTGCCGGTACCACGGGCAGCTCACCCGCCATGACCATCTCTGTCTCTGTCTCTGTCTCTATCTGCATCTGCGAGCTGTGCTGGGCAATGACAGTGCCGGGCGCGACGGCAAGCACAGCGCTGCAGAAAAAAAGAACAGCGAGTGCGGGGCGCGCACTCACGTCGAATGCTCCGCGAGAGCACTCTCGGCATCCACCCGCGCACGTACTTGCTGCAAGGCGTGATGGGCGGAGGAAAAAGCCCCCTCCTGCCAACCCGGGTGATAGCTCATCTGATCCCCGATCAGCAGATGGCGCCCGTGCAGCGGCTGCTGCAGATAGGCGAAGTGACGCTGGCGGGATTCCGCATCCCAGCCGGCACCACACCCCATGTGGTGGTTCATGCGCTGCCAGGGCACACTGACGAAGGCGCCAGCATGCTGGCGTGCATTGGGGTGCAATTTTTCCATCTGATCCATGGCCGCGGCATAACGCGCCTCGGGAGACATGCGCGCGAAGGCCTCGGCGTAGTCTGGCGACCACGTATAGGCTGCGAGCAGCACGCCGCTGTCCAGATGCGCGCCGTGGGAGGGATACCAGACCTGCTCTATGGGCTGGCTGGTCCAGGAGATCCCCCCGTAGATATGCTCCTCCTCCCAGAAGCGGTGGTTCATCTGTACGCCCAGCTTGAACAGCTTGCCGCGCCGGGTGCTGCGCAGCGCCTCCACATAGCGCGCCGGGAAATTGTGATCCACACCGGGCAGCAGGTGCATGGGGATATTGTTCAGGCAGTAATCCGCGCGCAGCCGGTGGTGTGCGCCGTCGTGCTGGTAGATGACTTCCACGCCGTCGTCCTGCACACGGATACGTTGCACCAGCGCGTGGGTGAGCATGGGGCTGCGGATATTGCGCTCAAAGGCATTGACGATCATGTCCATACCGCCGCGAGGCTGCATCAGTGGCGCGGCCTGATCTTCGCCCTCGCCAAAGTGCATCTTGAAGCGCCAGAAATCGGACTTGAGAATCTCGCGAAAATCCAGCCGCGGCAGCAATTCACCGGGCTCCAGCATGCCCGCCGTGGGCGCGGCGAGACCAGGCTGACGGTAGCCGCCGCGACGCGAGCCGTGGTA
>NZ_JAYESN010000365.1:0-2366 GCF_034860625.1 Lamprobacter sp. | reverse complement strand
AATCTGGGTGAGGCTGTTGAGGGTCGGATTCTCAACCCGGTTCTCCAGGCGCGAAATCCAGCCCTGCGTCACGTTGGCCCGCTGCGCCAATGTGGTTTGGGAATAGCCGAGCTGTTGGCGACGTTGACGGAGAGTGACACCGACTGAGCTGCGCATTGAGGGCCTCGTAAGCGAACGATCACCAGCGCGCGGGGGGATTGCTCGATCGACGTCGGCTCAAGCGCGCTGCCAGATGGACAGGCTAGGCAAAGGGCGAGGTCAGCGCAGTGGGTATAGATGCCGATTTTCGGTCTCAATCGGGGTTGACAAGACGCTAGAGAGGCGAAGACGTCTGCCCGCACGGCATGCCCGTGTCACGCTGCGATGCCCCCACTCGCATTTGACGTCGTTGTGGCGGATCTCGGGACGGCTGTAGGAAGCGGCTGTGGTGAGAGGCGAGGCTAAGCGCCGAGCCGCAGTGCAGTGACTCACCGCTGACAGATCGCCGTCGCCTCCTGTTCACCGACGAGGGGCGTTTGCGGTGGATGGTCGCCCATAAGGCGCGCCATCCCCGCGATCGACGCCGAGGACTAACGCCTCATCTCGAACGCGAACATAAACGTGGTCGCTGCCGCAAAGAAGAGCGAAAAGAAACCGATAGCGTCGAACCAATGGTGTTGAATATCGGGCAAGAATCGGGCGATGTACAACGGTAGGATAGCCATGACCCAAAAGAAGACACTGCTAATGAGCAACTTCAGATTCGGCCTGTCCGTCGGCATCTCGTGGGGTCATGGCGGGTTGTGAACGGGACATCAGGTACGCACGATGCGCGTCGTCAGGGTCGACGGGTCCTCGGCCGAACAGCGTGTCGCCCACATGGAAGACAAATCCGCCGTTCTCAGCCCTCTGCAGCGGTGGATACTCGTTGTGGACGGATTGCGGGCTTGGGCTCCCCTGATCCGGATCAACAGCCGGTTTGATCTGGTCGGCGAAGCCTCGGATGGCGTCGCGAATCTCATCTTGGCGTGTACTCATGGCCTCGGTCCTCAGGTCGATGGGGATCAATGAAAACGCACACCGATCGGTCCCCATAGCACCGATCCGGAGACCACGCGCTGCGAAAGGATACCTGACCGCATCCGATCTGCGAAGCCAACGGAATTCGTCGACACCTCAGCAAAACCGACACGCTGTTTGCGCTACCTGCGGTCCGAAGGCTGACGGCGAGGCGTGTTCAGGAGACGGTGTGTCGTCAGCCATCTCAACGGCTCGCGAGTCGCACCAAGCGGAGCATCGGCTTCTCCGAGATCGACTCGCCATTGCACGCCATCTCGTAGAGCAGCGCGATCAGTTCGGCTTTCTTCTCCGGCGCCATGCTGCCGCCGATCTCCTCAAGGTCCGCTTCGACGCCGGCAATCACCGAGCGCAGCATCGCCAAATCAAGCCTGTCCTCAACCCCGTCACGACGCCCTTCCCCAGTGGCCAGCCAACTGAGCGAGACCTGTGCCGTTTGGGCGATCTCGACCAGCTTATCGGCGCCGGGGACGCTCGTGCCCGCGAGATACTTGCGGAAGATACTTTCTGAGATTCCACACTTTTGCGCGAACCCAAGGGTGCTCATGCCGCCCTTGATCTCGGCTAGGCGTTGCGGGAAACCAGCACCATCCCAACCGGGATAGCCGCATTGATAGGAGGTTGAGTCACTCTTAACCGTCTCAGCAGCGGACATGATGGACGTCACTCGCAGTCTTCGATGAACAGATGGTAACGCTTTATTACGAGTAATATTTGCGGTTATCGCGCTTTAGTGCATATTATAGCGCGAACTCGGACCACTGGTATGCCTGATATGACGACCCCAGACACCCAGCCGGAGACCGGTCTCGACCGGGAGGTGATCACCTTGAATCTGCACTGTCTCCTAAGCGCACAGGCACTGGCACGCTCGGATGCGCAGAAGGCCAGCCTGATCTACGGTCTCGATCGGACGTTGATGGGCCTGCTACGCGAGGCCTCTTTCCCCGTGTTGCGCGCCCTGGCCGAGTCTGGGGTGTTGCACTTTCGGCCGCGGTTTGAGTCGCGTCTGCTTGAGGAACGCTTCGTTGCAGCGTCGGCATCAACGCTGGCGCTCGATCTGCAGGCCGTGCTGCTCGCCGCTGAGGAGGTGGAGCGCTCATGAGACTGCAGCAGTTGGCCCGCACACAGCAGGCCGTTGCGCTGATCAGAGGCGGGATGCGTACAACGCTGGTCCAGCGGATCACGGGCTTGCGCGCTGAGTTGGTGCGGGAGCTGCACCGGGAGATTCATGCAGACAAGCCTAAGTCCGGTTCGTTGCCGAGCACGCAGACGCTGCTTGATTCCGTGATCAGTCAGGCCAGCGCGTC
>NZ_JAYESN010000364.1:0-2203 GCF_034860625.1 Lamprobacter sp. | reverse complement strand
TGACGCCGAAGTGCGGGCCTTCGCCGATGCCGTCATCCACGGCGCTGACGGTGACGGTCTGGGCGGTGTCCCAGTTGGCGGTGGTGAAGGTGAGCGTGGCTTGATCGACGCTGACCTGGCCGTTGGGGCTGGCGAGGGTGATGGTGACATCGGCCGTGGGCTGGCTATTCAGCACCACGGTGTAGGTGTCGCTGGCGCCGCCTTCGGTGACCTGGTTACTGTCGCCGCTGGGGCTGAGGGTCACACCCGGCGGTGTCCCGTTCTCAAAAAACATCAGGTTGCCAAAGCGTTCACCGACCAAGGCATCCAGGTCGCCGTCGCCGTCGAGGTCGGCGAAGGTCGGGGCGGAATAGCTGCCCACGTCGGTCAGGCCGAAGGGGTTGGTGACCGCAGCGGCGAAGGCCGCGGAGCTGGCGCTGCCGGTGTTCTCGAAGTAGTACAGGATGTCATATTTTTCGCCTTTTTCGCCGACCAGGGCATCGAGATCGCCGTCGCCGTCGAGGTCGGCGAAGGTCGGGGCGGACCGGCTGCCCACGTTGGTCAGGCCGAAGGCGCTGGCGTTCTCGGCGCTGGCGAAGGCGGCGGAGCTGGCGCTGCCGGTGTTCTCGAAGTAGTTGAGGGTGCCATCGCCTTGGCCGACCAGGGCATCGAGATCGCCATCGCCGTCGAGATCGGCGAAGGTCGGTTTGGAGAGGGAGCCCACGTCGGTCAGGCCGAAGGCGCTGGCGTCCTGGGCGCTGGCGAAGGCGGCGGAGCTGGCGCTGCCGGTGTTCTCAAAGTAGTTCAGGGTGCCATCGTATGCGCCGACCAGGGCATCGAGATCGCCGTCGCCGTCGAGGTCGGCCAAGGTCGGGGTGGAATTGGAGCCCACATCGCCCAGGTCGAAGGGGTTGGTGACTGGGGCTTGGAAGGTCGGATCGCCGCTCGGCAGGTCGTTGTCGCTGATCTGCACCGAGAGGTTGTCGACGCTGAGGCCGTTGTAGCCGGTATCCGCGCTGCTGACACTGTGGGCAATGACGCCAAAATGCGGGCCTTCGCCGATGCCGTCATCCACGGCGCTGACGGTGACGGTCTGGGCGGTGTCCCAGTCGCTGGTGGTGAAGGTGAGCGTGGGCGTGTTGACGCTGACCTGTCCGTTGCCGGTGCCGCCGTGCTGGGTGTCGAGGGTGATGGTGACATTGGCCGTGGGCAGGGTGTCGAGTACGACCGTATAGGTGTCGCTGGCGCCGCCTTCGGTGACTTGGATACTGTCGCCGCTGGGGGTAATGGTCACGCCCGGCGGTGTGCCGTTCTCGAAAAACAGCGTGTTGCCATCGCCGTCGCCGACCAGGGCATCGAGATCGCCGTCGCCGTCGAGATCGGCGAAGGTCGGGGCGGAATTGTTGCCCACGTCGGTCAGGCCGAAGGGGTTGGTGACCGCAGCGGAGAAGGCTGCGGCGCTGGCGCTGCCGGTGTTCTCGAAGTAGTTGAGGATGCCATCGAATTCACCGACCAGGACATCGAGATCGCCGTCGCCGTCGAGGTCGGCAAAGGTCGGTTTGGAAAAGCCCGCCACGGCGGTCAGGCCGAAGGCGCTGGCGTTCTGGGCGCTGGCGAAGGCGGCGGAGCTGGCGCTGCCGGTGTTCTCAAAGTAGTTCAGGGTGCCATCGGATGCGCCGACCAGGGCATCGAGATCGCCGTCGGCGTCGAGGTCGGCGAAGGTCGGGGCGGAAAAGTAGCCCACGTCGGTCAGGCCGAAGGGGTTGGTAACCGCAGCGCTGAAGGCCGCGGAGCCGGCGCTGCCGGTGTTCTCGAAGTAGTACAGCAGGCCAGTGTTCTGGCCGACCAGGGCATCGAGATCGCCGTCGCCGTCGAGGTCGGCGAAGGTCGGGGTGGAGTTGGAGCCCACCTTGGTCAGGCCGAAGGGGTTGGTGACCGCAGCGGCGAAGGCGGCGGAGCTGGCGCTGCCGGTGTTCTCGAAGTACAGAATACCATCGTTGCGGTTGCCGACCAGGGCATCGAGATCGCCGTCGCCGTCGAGGTCGGCGAAGGTCGGGGCGGAAGCGACGCCCACGTCGGTCAGGTCGAAGGGGTTGGTTTGGGGCGTTTGGAAGGCGGGTGTGGACATGGCAGTTTCCTTAGATTTCAGCGAATGATCATTCGGATTCGTTATATACCCGTGACGAGGGCTGGCGATGGGGCGTCGCGCGCGCGCTCTTCGGCG
>NZ_JAYESN010000363.1:0-2377 GCF_034860625.1 Lamprobacter sp. | reverse complement strand
CCGATTAGGCGATCAACCTTTCAGGCCGCCTTGGCAATGCCTTCGACATCGGATCGCTTGCTTACGCCCAAAACCTCGATCCCAATTAGGTGGTCTTCGGCGTCGTAGTCTCCGTGAATGCCTGGCTCAATCTCGCGGGTGGTGGCGATTTCGCCCTGGGCGATCTCGAAGTAAGCGGCGTCGGCGATAGGGTCAAACTCGAGCTTCATGGGCGTATTCTCTTAACCTTCGAAAAACGCTGTGATAATCCGAGGGGGATCAACCGAGTCATTCACCACAACCCTGAGTGTTCGAAATCCGCGCTGCGGAACGTCGTAGCACAGATGAGTTGCGTCTGGATCAACAAGATCCGGAAAGGTCTCCCGTGGATTTTGTATGGCTTCCGAGATCCATTGAAGATCAATGCCGCGTCGAGCGCAACGCTTCCGAGCATGTTCGGTGACAGTGAACTTCACAACGGATCGCGACGATTCTCACTACGCCCGACGTCAAGCACAGCCCGGTGCATGCTGCCGAGTCGCCCCCGTCATTGGGGGTTCGGCAGCATGCGCTCGGGCTGGTGCTCTAGTTGGGCATGATAAGGTGAGTCGTCCTGAATTCTTGCCGCAAGCGTATCAGCGGACAAGTCTGCTCCGCATGGCCACTCAACAAAGTACCCACGGTTTTGGACCGACCCGAACTCGATGTAGTTCTTCAGTGGGCTGAACGCTTCGGTATCTAAGTATGGCTTGACATCGAATACACCTTCTTTCCCGTCCTCGGTTTGGACGAACAGAAGGTGGTTATCAAGCGGTGTAACATGCAGCAGCATCATTCATCAAGCCCTCTGATTGGGTGAGGCTTCTTGCCTTGGACGGCAAGTTGCCAGTCTGCCATAAGCTCGTCTTCGTGAATAGCGATCCAAGCCACGATCATTTTGTGTTTCTTATTCGGAAACTTGCCAGCGAGCACCTCACCGTCAGGGATCGAGTAAACAGCAATGCGCCCCTTCACTTCGGCGTGGACATGCGGTGTCTTGTGCTTATCCGTGTCGAAGAAAAACATCCTTATCAGGATGCCGTAGAACCGGAAAATGGTCGGCATCTAAGAGTCTCCGTGTTCACGCCCAACGTCAAGGCTGGCCAGCCGCCCGTTGCCACGCCGGACGCGAAGCGACTATGCGACAACGGGCGGTCGGGCCGAGCCGCGTGTTATGCCTGTGCTTTCGCAATGAGGCAAAGCGCATCCGGCGTCGGGAACTGAATCGGGACAAACTCGACGTTGAACGGAAGTTGAGCTTGTCTTGCCGCTTCTATGCTTAGGTTCATCGCGTCGTTCTCAACAGACCAGTCTATCGCGAGCTTTAGAAAGCGCCTCAAAACCATGAGGGGCGGAAAACGGTTGTTTTGGTGCATCCACTCCATGAGGTCTTTCTTGCCCTTGGAACTGTTGCAACTGCGACATGCATATATCAAGTTGTCACCTTTGTCTTCTCCGCCGATGAAGCGAGGAATCACGTGATCTAGAGCTAGCGGGCCGGCACTTCCACAGTAGCTGCAAATATTGCCTTGATTAATCTTTATTTTCTCATCTTGAAAGATGGAGCCAATGCACATCTTGTCATCCATCAGCCCCTTATATAGCTTCGCGCGGATGATGTAATTTACTTGAGCGTATTTCTCCTGTTCCTTAGACACCGCGCTATGCGCCATCGCAAGGCATGCATAGGACCAGTACAGCAGCTCCTTTACAGTCTGTGGTGGTGGTCGTGGCAAGTGTGGAGTCCTCATTTACTTCATAAAAGTTGATTAGACAGAATGTGGGTCGGGTGTACTAGGCAGATTCTGCCTATCTCGGTTAGCATAGAGTCTGCCTAGAGCAGTCCTCATCCCAGATGCCGTACACCCTCTTCCGTCTGCCAAACCAAAGCTAGCAAGAGCACCACCCGAGTACAAAGAAAAAATCTGCAGTCGATTGTTTTTTGCGATCAGTTTGTTGATCGTACGCAGAATAACGGACTGCCAGTTTGTCAAGATCGTCGACGCTTTTGAGAACTTGCTCATCACAGCGGGGCAGCGGTTGCGTCTGAGGTGGATTGGGCTACTAGCGGGATCCCGCCCGAGCACTCCAGCATCAGCATCCCACTCTCGCAGGCGAGTCGACGAGAGAGCCGGTTGTTCAACCCAACACGCAGCCGACTCCTCCCACGACGACACCGCTCGAGTCCAAGGACAGGCGCCAATCCGCGTTGGATCAGGTGCGTGCCCGCGACGCATCTGTTGGAGTCTGGCTACGATATCCGCACCGTGCAGGAACTGCTTGGTCACGCGGATGTGTCGACCACGATGATCTACACCCAGGTGCTGAATCGTGGTGGGCAGGGAGTGAGGAGTCCCTG
>NZ_JAYESN010000362.1:0-2383 GCF_034860625.1 Lamprobacter sp. | reverse complement strand
TCAGCAACTCGCCGAGCAAGGTCTAGCCCAGGCCGGCGCCTACCTGCAGGACCAACTGCGTGATCAAGACCCCGACAGCCTCAGCGATGCCGCCTTCCTTGAGCGCCTGGTCCACACCAAACGCCCGTTGATCTTCGCCGAGTCGGCCATCTATGGCGATGGGCGTGACTGGTCAGCGACGGAGCTGTCGTTGCTCGGCGACCTCGGCGTGGCGGTGCCGGTGCGGATCTTCGATGACGGCCGCCATCACCGTCCAGCCGTGCATCCCGAGCCGCTGTCGGCAACGCTCCTGTTCATCCCGGGTGCCCTGCTGCGCAATGGGCGTGGCTGTGTGCCGGCGGATTGGCTGGCCGTCACCCGAGACGGCCAGCTCGACCCGGTCGGCTACCGCGCCCTCTACGCACGCCGCCTGCTGCCGCTGCTACGCTACGCGGACCTGGATGCCGCCGAGCGCGGGCAGATGGCCCTGATCACCGTCCCCGGACTCGGCTGCGGTCAGTTCGCCGGTCCCTTCGCCGGCAGACTTGGCGAGGAGCTCAAAGGCGCGCTGATCGCATTGCTCGAACGGCATGCGCCACAGCTGCCGCACAGTCGCCTGATCTACTACGATCCCTACAGCGAATGCTGCAATGAGCGCCACGACTTTGGACCGCTCTCGCTGCGTGTGCGCCCGCTGCTGCAGGGCCATGCCGAGCGTCCGCAGCTGTGCGCGCCGACGCAGTATGCCGAAGCGGATGAGGATCTCAGCGACTGCCGGCTCTACAGCATCGTCGCCTGGGATCAGGTCTCCTGGCCAGGCAACGATTATTGGGGTGGCGCGCGCATGACCGACGACGGAGTGAAGGCCGCCGCGACCGATCTGATGCGCGCCATCACCGGGGTCGACGGCACCTATGAGGTACCGACGAGCGGTTATCAGCCACCCGAGCCCTATCCGACCTGGGAGGCGCTGGTTCAGGATCGGAATATCCAGTTGCACCTGTGCGACCGCCTGCAAATTCTGTCCTGAGCAAGAACACCGGCGCCCACAAACGCCTGCTTTTCTCGCACATCATGACCGACATCCATCCTGTGCACATCCACACCTACTCCGGCATCGCCTTCGACCTGCGCGATCCGCAGCCGGCGATGCTGTGCCTGGACGACATCATTCACTCGTTGTCGTTGATGAACCGCTTCAATGGCGCTGCGCTGTTTCCCTACAGCGTTGCCCAGCACTCGCTGCATGTCGCCTCGCTGCTGCCGCCGGAGCTGCGCTTAGAAGGCCTGCTGCACGATGCCGCCGAGGCCTACATCGGTGACATGGTCAGCCCGCTGAAACAGGTGATGCCGGAGTACAAGGCGGTCGAGGCGCGCATCAGCGCCGTCGTCGCCGAGGTCTTCGGGCTGGCCTATCCGGAACCCGCCGCCGTCAAACAGGCCGATCTGGCGGTACTCGCCGCCGAGCGTGAGCAGGTGCTCGGTCCCTCCTATGGCCCCTGGTTCAAGAATTTCCCAGAGCCAGCGCCGATCAGCATCCAGCCGCGCGACTGGTTGCAGGTCAAGGCCAGCTTTGGCGCCGCGCTGCAGACCGAGATCAGTCGACGCCGCGCCGCGACCGATGCACGCCCGACGGATGCAGCCGAACCCGAGCCATTCGGCGACCTTAGGCTTCAGGAGGTGAGGGCATGAAAAAGACACCAGACCAAGCGGATCAGGCGACGCTAGACGCGCCGGTTGAAACGCTCGAGGTGATCGATCTGCAGCTGATCCGCAAGGCGCTCACCGAAGCCCAGGGCGAGCCAACCGAGGCGGCGCGTGCGCGGGCCTTCATCGCCGCACTCTCGGCACTGCTGCTGATGTCGGGCGATCGCGAGTTCGGCAACGCGATCGGTGCCCTGATCGGGCTGCGGCCGCTCGAGGCCGAGGCACTGGAGCGCTTGATCGCCGGCTGAGTCTCTAGGGGGCAGCGCTGCATGGATCGCTGAGCCAGGCCAAGGCTCCGCGTTGCATGAAGTGCGCGAATCGAGCGGATCAGCGCATGCAGGGCTGCCTTGGCAGTGCGTTGCTCGCGGCGATGGCGTCCGGAACACAGCGTCGTCGATCACAGCCAGCGCATCCAACGGACGATGAGCGTCGGTTCAATCATCCCTGATCGCTGGCCGAGCAGGGGCCGCGAAACTGTTCTGGCACGTTGGTGGGACAGGCGCCGCAGTCCTCATTGCCTGGCACCGCAAAGTCGATCTTGCGTGGATAGGGCAGGCCGAGCCCATCCATCAGCGCGACAAAGTCCTCTTTCGAGCGGCCCTGACCGAGCCGCGGGTTGCGTGCCTTCTCCTGGGCGATGCTCGAGACGCAGCGCTGCTCGTAATCATGGCCGGGATAGACCAGGGTCTCGTCCGGG
>NZ_JAYESN010000361.1:0-2388 GCF_034860625.1 Lamprobacter sp. | reverse complement strand
TCGTCGTTCAGATCACCGTCGTCATCAAATTCATCGCCTGCCAGCGCAACTGCGGACGCGGATTCCACTTTCTCGGCGATACCGTCTGCCGGTGTTGTGTCTGTGACTTCCACCAGATCGCCGATAGTGAGACTGGCGAAGAAGCTGGCTGCATCCAGATCCCGGTCATCCTCACCCTCGAACTCGGCGCCAGCCGTCTCGTATTGCAGCCCGAGAATGGTGATGCTGGCTCCGGCGACAAAGGATTGTACCGGGCCGCGTACGACTTCCTCGTCCAGCTCGTCGTCACGCGCTACCCGCGTTGCCAGCAGGCGATCCCCTTCCTGAATGGCCTCCACTTCCACTGCGTCTCCGGTGCGTAGGTCGGCGAGCGTGATAAAGCGATCATCGTCCTCGTCGTCCTTGAACAGTGTGCGGCTGTCCGTCACCACCGTGACTTCGCCAGTAAAGAATCCCAGCGTCAGAGACCTCTCGCCCGCGTCAATGGCCTGGACCATGGCCTCAAGCTGTATGCGCCCGCGCCGGCTGCGGATCTCGGCAGCTACCAGCGTGCTGCCGTTCCAGGTGCCATCCACCTCGACCACCAATCGGTTGCCGAGTTGCAAATCTCCGGGGGTTCGCGTGGCGCTGCGGGCATCTACCGCCACGCCATTTACGCGGAACTGGCCGGCATTCTGGAAGTCGCTGATACTGCCCTGTACGCGCGCTTCTGCATTTGTCTGCAGCTGCTCTTCCGCGGATGGTGCTGGGTCTATCCGAGTTGCCAGCAAGGTGTCGCCCGCAGCGTTGAGTGTGCCGCGCACCACCACCGCCTGCCCATTACTCAGCTCGTCGCCGTTCAGGTTGATCATCGCACTGCTGGCATCCACAGGGATGTTGCCCAGCACAAAGCTGAAGCCCGCAAGCTGAGAGATGCTGCCTTCGGCGCGCACCTCGGTGAGCCCGGGTTCAAAGGGTGCATTCACTTCTATGCGCGTGGCGCGCAGGCGGTTCAGCTCATCGCGGAAGCCCGATACTGTCACCAGATCCCCGGTGCTCAGGGTGAGAAAGGTGGTTCCGGCGTATACCGTTGCTGTGCGCTCAGCGATAACTGTCTGACCGAGCACTTCGAGGCGCAGGCTATTGGCGTCTGCATCCAGCTCAATGGCAGTCACCGGGCCGCGCAGTCCTTGCCTGACGGTAACTTGCTCGGCGATGGCACTCACACCGTCTTCGTTCAGATTGCCGCGCACCGTACCGACCATGCCGGGGCGCAGCTCAGACTCAACAGCGGCCGCGCCGTCAATGGTGATCTCTGCATCTTCTACCTCAAAGCGTATGCCGTTGACGAAAATGCTGCCGGTACCATCGATGGTGCCCGTGCTGATCAGCGCGCCGGTGCCGCCAATGCCCCCGCTGCCACCGCCGCCGATGGCCGAGCTCACGGCAGCCAGACCACCCCCGCCACCGCCGCAGGGGGTGCCCAGGGCCAGCAGGCAGGCGATACCAAGTGTGCGCAGCAGGGGGGCGTTCATGATGTCGGTTCCTTGGTCGGTGTTTGGGCGATCAGTGTGTCGTCGTAGTAGTGAATGCCAACCGCTATATAGTGCGGTGTCGCACCCTCGGGGTTGTCGGCTTCAATCTCATGCGCTGATAACCAGCGATGATACGTTTCCAGGAGTTCCTGGGATTTGCGGTTGGAGAACTCACGAAAGGCGGGCACGGCCTCGGCGCGCACCGCCGGGTTCGATACCTTGCGCTGGAACACGCGCAGTGCGCGCTGTTCATCGCTGGTGGCAATATTGTGGCCGATGCTGTACAACAGTTCCGCAGTGTCCCGGCCCAATATGTCAATGCGGTTGACCGGTGTGCTGGTCGGTAGATAGGCCCGTTCCAGCAGTCGTACGCCGCTGGCGTCTGGAGCCACTGTCTGACTACCCTGCAGTATCTTCAGCATGGCAGTAGGCGGGACATCTCCGCTGTAGTCGTGCACCAGGGTGGCAAAGCTGTGCTCGCCCTCAAGTGCCAGTACTGCGGGCTCACCGTTGGGGTCGAGGAAGCGCGCGTCGGCCAGCCAGCCGCTGACCACGCGGATCGCGCGATTGTAGCGTTGCTCGGTATCGCTGCCGCTGGCTACATCGAGGTCTGCCAGACGGCGGGTTTCCTTGCGCGTCAGGCCTGTGAGCGCAGAGACCCCCGACACGGTGGCCCTGAGCCCGGCCGTCTGCATATGCTCAAAGGCTTCGTCCACATAGGCCTTGCGCGCCAGTTCTGCAAAGGTACCGTAGGCCATGCCATGGCGCAGCAGGATGCGCACCAGGGGGCGCAACAGCCGCAGCACGGCATGGCGCAAGGCTTGGGAAATAACATCGTTCACGATTGGGAAAATAATCCCAATTTCTGTGTGCG
>NZ_JAYESN010000360.1:0-2390 GCF_034860625.1 Lamprobacter sp. | reverse complement strand
CCGCAACGCCCCTTGGGAACTCTTCGCCAGCGAGCAGGATCGGCTGCGCCAAGGGCTGATCCATTATCGCGCGCGCTACCCGAATCCTCGCCGCGGCGGGCACGGGGAACTGCTTGAACGCCTCTACCTGATCTACCACCAGGAGAACCCTGACATGGCCTACACCATGGAAGACTTTCTTCGCGAGACCCACGAGCTGGTGCTTGCCAACATGACCCCAGAAGAGCGACTCAAGGGGCTTCCGCCTGATGAAGTCCTCAAACGCTACGATCCGGAGGAGCGGCTCAAGGGACTTGATCCGGCCACCATCGAGGCTTGGCTGGCCAAGCAACGTCGGGATCATTGAGCGGGACATCGGCGTCATGTCGCTCTTTTGCATCCTGATGATGCTGCTCTCGCTGGTCTTCAGCCTGATCTTGGTGCTGACCTCTTGGCCAGGCAGCTCGGCGGCTCTGTGCGGAGTTGAGTCCGAGTTGATCCGGGCCTCTACCGCGAGCCGATCTTGTGGGGCGTCGGTGGCGTGCTCGTCGCCTGTCTGTTCGCCGCCCTCGCCCGCATCATCCATGACCTGAACCGACTGGTGGTGGCTGCGGTAAGGCATCAGCCTGAGGATCGAAGCCGGGCTGAGGACTGAAGGCCTTCGGGTCGATGGTCGACTCGCGCAGCCCCGCAAGACGGGCCAGAGCACATCGCGGAAGGCACGCCCATGGCGCGAATGGCGGAGCCGGTCTCTCAACAGGGTCCAGGCCTAGACCCGTCAATCGCCTTTCAATCCAACAGCTTGCGGTCATCGGCCATGGATACACGCAACACGACACCTGATCCAGTCGCCCTCCAGGCCCTACGCCAGGATCCTGCCTTGCAAAACCTGATGGAGCGCATGCCGGCGTCGGTGAGCGACAGCTTTATCGAAGAGCAGTTGGCGGCCCTGAAACTGGCACCCTGCTCGGGCTGCTCGCGCTCTATCTCGCCAAATCCGCCGCCGGCATCGACCTCATTCCCGGCTTCTCACTGGGGATTTGGACCTGGTTCAACCAATGACCGCTCTGCCCGCTCTAAAGCAAGCGCGCTCCGCCGTGTGATGGTCGATGACCCCTCGCGCGTTCACTGAAAGCGGCGCGAAACCCGCTCAGCCGTTGGGCGGGCGACATCCTGCACACCGTTCTTACCCCTGGTGTGCAGGTTCCCGAGGGCATGCGCTCTGTCACCGAACCGCTATACTCGCGTCATGACCACGACGCCGACACCGCACGATTGCTTTTTCCGCGAGAACTTCGCGCGTCCGGTGATCGCGCGCGACTTCCTGCGCCATCACCTGCCCGCCGCATTGCTCCCCGAGCTAGATCTCGAGCGGATGAGCATCTCGCCGGACACCTTCGTCACCAAGGCGCTGCGCAAGATCTACTCCGACCTGATCTACCAGATCCCCTATCGCGACACTCAGCTCTCGGTTTATCTGCTCTTCGAGCACAAGAGCCGCTCCGAGCATTGGGTGCTGTTGCAACTGTTGCGCTACGTTGTCGCCAGTGGCGAGCTGTACCGCGACCAGCACCCTGAGGCCAAGACCCTGCCACCCATTTACCCGCTGGTGCTCTACCACGGACAGGAACACTGGCGTGCGCCCGCACACTTTCACGACCTCATCGATCCGCTGCCCGACGCGCTCAGGCCCTTTGTGCCCCAGTTCGGCTATGCGCTGCACGACATCTCGGCCAGGAGCCGCACCGAGATCAAGGGCGCGGTGCTGTCGCGACTGGTGCAGCTCGCGCTGCGTGACATCTATAGCGATCAGCCCAGTGAGCGCTTCCTGGAGCTGCTCCAGTTGATCGCTAAGGTCAGCCGCGACGAGACGGCGATGGCGATCCTCGAATCCCTGCTGCGCTACTTTGTCCAAGGCACTGGGCGCCTGGATGAGCAGCAAGTGCGCACCTTACTTGAACAGACCTTCTCCGGAGAACCGCTGATGGAAACCTTTATCGATCGATACATTGCCTTAGGCGAACAGCGGGGCGAACAGCGGGGCGCACAGCGGGGCGAACAACACGGCCGAGCAACCAGCCTACTGCATCTCATCGAGCGCAAATTCGGTCCGCCAAGCGAGCCTATTCGCGAGCGGATTACGCAGGCAGATCCCGACACCCTCCTGCGCTGGTTCGACCGTGCCATCGACGCCCGCAGCCTCGACGAGGTGTTGCACTGAACTCGAGATGTTGTCGCTGGCCTCCAACTCGCCGCAGCGTTCAGGCTCATCGTAGTCGAGCAATTTGACCGTGGGAAACTGGAAGTCGATCCGACAGCCCCAGTGTACCTCAGGGTCTGTCTCTCCAGTACTCTGCTGGTTACCCTCCCTGGCCTGGACTGCCGGCTTCCCGCCCGGCATGAAGACCGAT
>NZ_JAYESN010000359.1:0-2411 GCF_034860625.1 Lamprobacter sp. | reverse complement strand
TGGATCATCCAGTCGATCAAACGGAATATCTCTAGAATGACGGCCTGCTCATAGCCGCGCTCGTACATCAAGCGCATCAGGCGGAATTTCCAGCGTTTCAGTGTCTCGGCATCATCGGTGACCTTGGCGCGGATCTGCGCCATGACGACCAGGGCGAAGACATTGTCGCTGGTTTCCAGCTCGGCCCAGCGCTCGGGTGTGGTGTCGTCGAGCAGTTTGACCATCGGGAAGCGAAAGGCGATCCCACAGCCCCAGCGGGCATGACGAAATGTATTCGGGCGAAAGCTGGCGGTGATGTCGGTCAGAACGGCAAGGCTGACGACATCGGTTTTGTAACGGTCACGCAGGCGGGTCTGATACAGAAACATCCGCGCGCTAAAGTCGCTTTCAGCGTCGCCCTGGACTTCGACATGAATCAGCACAGAGAGATCGCTGCCGTCTTTGGCGCGCACGCGCACCAGTTTATCGGCATAGCGGCGACCGCGCGGGCTGTGACCGCCGATCTGTTGGAGTTCTTTATCAAGAAACACCGGCGCCACGCTCCAGTCGATCTGCTCATGAATGACCGGGAACAGCAGCGCGAGAAACTCCGGGAAGAAGCGCTCCAGGGCCTCTTTCCAGGGGCTGTCGTGGTCGCTCTTGGCAGCGGCGTCTGAGGGTCGGTTGTCGGCGCTCATGCGGCGAGTCTAGCCGATGCGCGGCTGGGGGTGGGAGGGGCTTTGGCTGCGTGCCTCGGGCTGTTCGGTATACTGTCACTGAATTTCGGATTTCCTGTCATCGGATTTCCGAACGCGGTGGCTGAGGACAGGACAAGCACCGAATCATAGCCGCCTGCGCCGTGCTCGGGTAGCGCCAGCGCCAGATCAGGGGAAAGCGCCAGTTCTACCGCATGGACCGCGCCGCGCTCGCTCTCGGCGGCTACCGCAGGAAGTTCTTCATCAGCCACAACCCGAGGCCTGGCGGATGCGGTGATGGAGATGGCGGGGATGAGGGGGGTTTGAAGCTGATTCGGATTTTCCACCGCGCCCTCGACGAACGATTTGGCCTTGACAGTCAGGCCAAACTCCACGATTCGCGGCTTGGATTCGTTTTTGACCATTACAGTCACCACAGCAGCGCCGCAACTGTTATCAGCTGATGATATGCTAAGGCATGCGTGAGGATTCTGGAATCGACACCCTGCTTGATCTGCACGATCAGGTCATCGAGCAAGGCCAGGGGTATTGGCTCAAGATCGAGGCGTGGCGGGTGGAGCCGACAAACCAGGTCCCGCACGGCATTCGCTACGCGCTGACGCTCCATGAGCCATCCGGGCAGCGCATCCTCGGCTATGACAACGCTCACGCAGTCAAGCCACCGAAAAAATTAACGATGAAGGCCATTGTGATCGGGATCATGCCGCAGGAGAAGATCCGTGCTCGGATGCTGGCCATCGCCCGAGGTGAGTACCGGCCCAAGCCCGGTGATCCCAAGGTCTGGTTCACCTCGATGAAGTCGCTGGCCGAAGTGTTGAGCGATGACAACCGAGCGCTACTGAAGGTCATCAGTGAGACCCAACCAGAGTCGATTACAGCGCTGGCCGAGGCCACTGGGCGCAAACCCAGCAACCTGTCGCGTACGCTCAAGACCCTGTCGAACTACGGCATTGTCGATATGCAGCGGGAGAAGCGCCATGTGCGTCCCATTGCCAAAGCCACCGAGTTTCGGATTCTGACAGCGTAAGCCGATGTGCACACTTGCTGAAGAAAGCGGATGCCTGCAGCGCCTTCAAGATCGCCAGCAACGGCATCAAGCCAGCCGCTCCACCCAGTCCAACTGCTGCGGCAGGCAGATGCGCTTGAGGTCATAGGTGGCCTGGGCGAAGGCGCGGGCGTTGGCGCCGAGGCGTTGGCGGGTGGTTGGGTCATCGAGTAGGTCACAGATGGCGTCGATGAGACGCGCGGTGTCGAAGAAGTCGACCAGGCGGCCGGTCTCATCGTGCTGGATGGCCTCATGCAGCGGCTGGGTGTCGCTGGCGACGATGGCGCAACCGAGGCTCATGGCCTCTAACCGTTGCTGACAAAAGCCCGCGTTCAATCGCCCATCGGCGGACACTAAGAAACGGCTCATCAAACGTCTTCCCGATGTGAGCACCTCGATCCCTGCGGCGATGAAATCATCCAGCGCATCGCACAACGCGATCGCCTCGGGGCTGTGTCCGAGTTGCTCCGTCCAGCGTTCCGAAAGGGCATAGAGTCGATCCAGATCATCTTGGGTCATCGGCTCGAACAGCAGATGCTCGACGCGCTCCAGCTCGGCCAGCATCTTGGTGTGGGTCTCGGGCAGGGTCATCGGGTGGTCGAGATGGGGGGTGTGCGCATAGCTTGAGTCTAGCAACGGCGAGCGCGCTTGGTCACCGGACAGCCTCACTG
>NZ_JAYESN010000358.1:0-2416 GCF_034860625.1 Lamprobacter sp. | reverse complement strand
CCTCTGGCCCGCTTCTGCCTCGGTCGCCTTGCGCACATGCCACGCGCGCCCATCAGGACGGCGGAATGTTGCGGTGACACGCTGTTGGCTGGAGAGGGTCTCGCGCAACAGCCTCCAGCTGTCGTGGATGCCCTGCTCACGCAAGCGCTGGCGGATCACCTGCACGAACTGATATGCCAGCACCGTGATGAACAAGTGCCCCTCAGCACGGACTCCCGTCTTGTGGAAGATCGGACGCAGCCCGAGCTCCGATTTCAAGGAGCGAAACACGGCCTCGATACCCCATCACAGAAACCGCTATAGAAGTTTTTTTGACAGCGCCGCAAACGCCACCAATACTTGATTCAAAGGCGTTATTGAGGCTTGCGCAATGGCTGGATCAGCGGCGTGACGCGTCCGGCTCCGATCGACTGGAGCACCCTGCCGCTGATTGCCCTGCTGAGCCAGTTGGTGGAACGCCAACTGCAGCCCGCCCAGGGGCAGGAGACCGTCGATGAGTGCCACCCTCTCACCGGTCCAACGCCCGGCGGCCGCGTTCGTGGTCGGCAAGATCCAGGCGTGCCATCTCAACCGTCTCGCCATCGTCTATGTGCGCCAGTCGACGCTGCAGCAGGTCGAGCGCAATCAGGAATCGACCCGGCTGCAATACGCCCTGACTGAGCGGGCGGTTGCACTCGGCTGGGCACCTGAGCATGTTGAGGTCATCGATGATGACCTCGGGCGCTCCGGGGCAAGCGCCGAGGGGCGTCCGGGCTTTCAGCGCCTGATGAGCGAGGTCAGCCTGGATCATGTTGGCCTGGTGCTCGGCATCGAGAGTTCGCGCTTAGCGCGCAGCTCGCGTGACTGGTACCAGCTGCTGGAGGTCTGCGCGTTATTCTCCACGCTGATTGGCGACGCCGACGGCCTGTATGATCCTCAGACGTATAACGATCGGTTGCTGCTAGGACTCAAGGGGACCATGTCCGAAGCCGAGCTGCACATCCTCAAGCAACGCATGCTCGAAGGCAAGCGGGCCAAGGCGCGCCGTGGCGAGCTCAAGACCTTGCTGCCCATGGGCTATGTGCGCGCACCCTCCGGGGCGGTGACCAAAGACCCGGACGCCCAAGCGCGCGGGGTGATCGAGACCCTCTTCGTGCAGTTTCAGCGCTGCGCAACGATCAACGGGGTGCTGCGCTATCTGGTTGAGCATCAGCTCCAACTGCCCTATCGGGTGATCAGCGGTGCGCAGACCGGGCAGCTGCAATGGCGCCGGCCCAACCGCGTCACGCTCAGCAACCTGCTGCACAACCCCACCTATGCCGGCGCCTATGTCTATGGCCGTCGTCCCACCGACCCGCGCCGCCGCCAGCCGGGGCGTCCCTCTACCGGACGCACGGTCGCCGGCCCCGAGCAGTGGGAGGTCCTACTCAAGGATCGCCTACCGGCCTACATCAGCTGGGCGCAGTACGAGGCCAATCTGCGTCAGCTCGCCGCCAACAGGGCACAGGCTGGAGGTGTCGCTCGTCAAGGCCCCTCGTTGCTGTCAGGACGCCTCGTGTGCGGGCGCTGTGGCCTGAGCATGGTGACCCAATACACCAACAATGCCACGGGGTTGCGCTACAGCTGCTCACGCGATGCGGTCGACTATGGTGCGCCGCGGTGTCAATCGCTTAGCGGTGCGACGCTGGACGCCTTGATCACGCGCCTGGTGTTGGACGCCCTGCAGCCGGCGGCCTTGGAGATCAGTCTGCAGGTCGCCGACGACCTCGACGGTGAACGCGCGCGCCATCATGCGGCCTGGCAACAGCGACTTGAGCGGGCACGCTACGAAGCGGAGCGCGCTGAGCGCCAGTACCACGGGGTCGAGCCCGAGCATCGCTTAGTGGCACGGACCTTGGAGGCGCAGTGGGAGGCGGCCTTGAGTGCTGAGACGCACCTCAAGGCTGACGATGCGCGTTTTCTCGCCAACGCGCCTCAAACGCTCTCGGAGACCGAGCGCGCGCGCATCCGCGCGCTGGCTGCGGACATCCCCGCGCTCTGGAAGGCCAAGACCACGACCGATGCCGAACGCCAAGCGATCGTCCGCCAGCTCATCGAGCGCGTGATCGTGACCGTCATCGATGACAGCGAGCGCGTGGCCGTGGAGGTCCACTGGATCGGCGGCCATCACACCCGCACCCACTTGATGCGACCTGTGGCACGCTTGGAGCAACTGAGCTATTACCCGCAACTGCTCGCTCGCGTGCTGGCGTTGCATCAGGCCGGACAGCGCTGTACGCAGATCGCCGAGCAGCTCAACGCCGAAGGCTGGCGACCGGCGAAACGCCGGGCCACGTTCAATGGCTCCATGGTCGCCAATCTACTCGCCCACCAGGGCCTACCCGCGGGCGCGACCCATGCCAAGGCGGCGCCATGGCCAGAGCGCGACGCCCATGAA
>NZ_JAYESN010000357.1:0-2421 GCF_034860625.1 Lamprobacter sp. | reverse complement strand
TTTTCGGTGCGGCTTTTTGGCCACTAAACCCCTTCTTTAAAGAGGGAAAATTGGAAGAAAAGACAATCGAAACTGTTGCCGACAGCGGTAAAAACAAGGGTAAAGCCGTTTTATAAAAACTAACTGAAACGGCCCAAAGATTTTAAAGTACACACGTCTATGTTTTATTTTTGAAGCACTTTTTCAAAGAGTGCTTTGAAGATGAAATATATTTCATCGAAAGATACAAATACCAGTATCAGCTTTGTTTTTTAGGCTGATATACCTTGTCGCACAAGGGTAGTTGTAAGTTCTTTACCAATTCATTGTCAATGGACACTTATCTCAATGATGAACTTTTGCGCTAAATACACGCGCTGGGTCATAGGGGGTATTATGCACATAGATGGCATAGATAATTCCCAATAGCTTTCTAGCAACTATTACCAAACACTCTTTGGGTGCTCTTCCTTTAGAGCGGTAGTTTCGAAAGACTTGCGCTAGCTGGGCATTATGTCTAATGCTTGCAATGGCAGCCATATAGATAGCCTTTTTGGCTAATCGTGCTCCGCGCTTGGCCAGTCTTCCAGATTTGCTTGAACCACCTGATTGCTCCAATGTAGGATACAAACCAAGATAGCCTGTTAATGCTTTGGCATTATGAAAGCGGTCTAGGTTGCCACACTCTGCTAAAAGAGCCAATATGGTCTTATCAGACACGCCTGGAATGGTGCGCAGGTTATCAATCAACGAAGCCATTTCGTCTTGTTCACTGGGCATAGCTTGCTTTTCATGAAAAAGTAAGAGCATCTGCTCTTCTATAGCTTCCATTTGAGAAGTAATGAACCGCAGCAGGGCAATATTAGAACGAATACTCAGTGCTCTTTCTTCTTTAGCGGCACCTGAGTAGATACTCTCTTTAGCAAGCTCTAGCAGCTTTTGTGCTTTTTCTTTGGAGAAGTTATTACCCTTAATGCCTCGAAAGGTTTTTAGGACACGTTCACAACTTGCATACTCATAATGCTTTGCTGTAGGGTACTTCTCTAAAAGGGCTAAGCCTGTGACGCTAAAGGGGCTAGAAAGTAGTGTTTCAAGTTCAGGAAAAACAACGGCTAGCAATGTGCTCACCTGACGCTTGATGGCTTTAAGCTGATCCTCCAAAGAAGCACGGTGGCGATAGAGTACCCGAAGGGATTGCAATTGATCTTGGGATACATACCCTTCACTAAAGCGACCGCTTTTAATTAAAGCCGCTATCATAATGGAATCGATGTTGTCATTCTTTATCCGCTTCATGGTATCCATCTCCCGAAACTTAGAAGTTTGATAAGGATTTAATAGTACCACAAGGTACTTCAAATCTCTCAAAAAGCGGTAGAGGTTTTCAAACAACAATCCCGTGGCTTCCATGCCGATAATAATCTCAGAGGTAGCGCACCCCAAAGATTGTAAATGCACCAAGAGCTTTCTAAACCCCTCTTGGGTAGATGCAAAGGTAAACGGTTGCACCTCAAGAGCGTTGTCTTCTCGCATGATGCAAGCCACATGGGAACGTTTGGCGATATCAATGCCAACATAATACATCTTTTCCCTCCTTCATCAAGAACAGGTATATCAGGTTGTGTCTCACAGCCTCCTAACTCTATAGACTGGTAAACTTTAAAACAAGTCTCCAAGTAGCGTTTCATGGGTGAGTCGGTTAGCCTGATATCAATAGGCTTTCTTGGGTCATCACAGGTGACAAGGAAAACAAGATTGTACCTCCAGTGCCATTGACTGTGAATTGCACAAAGCAACATTACAACTGTCTTTATGCTAACACAACCTTAATTACAGTTTCCACCCTCTAGGGAGTAGTGGATACTGTGTTTGTATTATAGGAGGATTACTTATGAAAATGGGACTTTTAAAATCAACTACAAAAACCGAAACTAACTCTACAATCGTACCTTGTAACTTTACTCATAGTTACGCTTCAGGTCAAACAGGCAGTGGTAAAACCACTGCTTATATTTATCCAAACCTAAAAGAGCGTATTAAACAAGGTCATGGTGTATTGATATACGATTATAAAGGTAAAGAGCATTTAGCTGTTAAAGCATTGGCTAAAGAGGCAGGACGTATTAATGATGTAGTGGAGATAGGTGTGCAATGGGGGAAAAGCATCAATCTTTTAGATAACCTTCGTCCTGCTAAATTAAATGCTTTTTTGAATGAGATATATAAAATGAGTAAGGATAATAGTTATTGGGAGCAATCAGCCATAAACTATGTGACTGGGGTATTTAATGTTCTTTGGGCACAAAAAGAGCTTTTAGCTTCGTTGGTTAAGGCTGATTTGGAAATAGAAAAAGAGGAGTATCCATTGGCTTTTAAAAGTATTGCTTCAATATTTACCGAAAAAAAGTCTATTGAATCATTCTTTGAAACCCTTGGAAAAGA
>NZ_JAYESN010000356.1:0-2444 GCF_034860625.1 Lamprobacter sp. | reverse complement strand
CGTTCCCAGGCGGCATTGTGGGGGTGTTTCTCGATGCGGTTGAGCACGATCACCCGGACCTGATGAGCGCCCCAGGGGAGCTCATAGACGCCGTCCCAGGCGGTGGCGCGGAGCGAATGCGCGCGGGTGAACTGCTCGGGGTAGCGGGTGGCGACTGCATAGAGGCCGAAGGCGTCGAGCGGGTGGCGCTTGCCTTCGCTCGCAAGCCGCTGCTTGCGATCATTGACGTCGTGGCCGACCAGTTCGTCGAGCACCCAGGCGGTGAGGGCTTATGCAACGGCCCAGGGTGCCTCGGCGAAAACATCCATCAGCGCAATGCCGAAGGCGCGATGCCAGAGGCGCAGGGGGTCTTTGTCCGGGGGGTGGCGGGGGTCGGCGCTCATGGGGGAAGTGTAGCCGATGGCGTCTCAGCAGACACCTGCAGCAAGGGCCAGCCAACACGGCCTCGACCCTGGAGACTGGTTCTGCCCGCCCCGTCGTCAACGGTTTCGTGGTAGTTGACCGTTAACGTGGTCCGTCCCTCATCATTCCCCTGTTTGCGGTAGGCCTCGCCTTGTAGGGCGATGTAGCGCAGTCGTTGCAGCGCGACCCAGTACTCGGGCGTGCTCTTATGCTCGAACAGCATGTAGACGCAGAGCGCGAGATCGGGCGCGGATGTCGACGCTGATCCCGGCCCAGGCTCAGCAGAGGTGACAGGATGATCGAGACCGCGCGGGCGCAGCTGGTAGACGAGGTCGGAATAGGAGGTACGCAACTCCCTGGAGACGTCGCTATCCTTGCTAATCTCCAAGCTGTCGAGATCAACAAACGCCAGCAGTTCCGCCGGCAGATGCCAACGCAGAAAGTCTTGGGCAATCTCGCGGCGGGTGAAGCTTTCGCGAAAGTAGACGTCAACGCCACCTCTTCAATCGGCATGACCTGATCGTGCACCTGCTGTTCTGTCTAACGTGCACGGGTGACCTGGAGACGGCGATCATGCTCGCCGAGCAGGAGCGCAGGCGCTGGAACCACTCGCCGGTCTTCTTCTTTTTGCTCGGCGATCTGCTGCTGGAGTGGGCGCTGGCGCATCCGCAAGACGCGGAGCAGACCATCCTGCCGATGGTCGAGGCGGCTTGGATGAGCTGCCTCGAGATCGGCGAGCAGCCAGGGTTGGAGGGGGACGCCAAAAAACCCTTGATCTCAGGCCGCGGCCTGCTTGGGCAAGTGCATATCCACGATGATCTCGGACCAGGGCACGAAGACGCATCCCTGCTGATCGCGCTCGACGGTCATCCACTCCATCAGGCTATCGACATCACTGTGCACATTCTTGTCATCGCGTCTTAGACGGCGGGCGAGCTCAACCACCGTCAGCGGCCCGCTCGCGCGCAGCACCCCGATCAGTTCCCAGCGCTTGGGCGTGAAGACGGCCAGCATCTGGCCGATGTCCTCGAAGCCGACGCTGAAATAGGGCTCGGGCTGTTGCCCACGCTCAATCGCCTTCATGCTGTCCGCTGCACGGCGAAGACTCTCCTCCACGTCGCCACCCACACGCACATGCAACGTCGTCTCGTTCATGCGGCTGCACCTCTTACGTCGTGCCAGAAGTCGGTCAGGAGCCTGTCCGGGTCAATGAAGCAGTAGCGCTCCTCCCGCTCGCCTAGATGGCGGTGGTCACCCTTGCCGCGCTCGTTGTCGTAGCCGACGATGCGCCGGCCGTCCACGACATAGACGAGCCGGTATTTGAACGGATGCTCAGACGCTGGCACCGGCTCCGGAACCCGCCAAATCACGATCTCCACCATTCCTGCGCCATAGCGTTCTTTCGTCTTCAACACAGGGATCGCTGTCATCCGGTGAACCATGTCAGGATGGCAATAAGGCGTCAAGCACCATACGGCACGATCGGGCAGGCACTGGAATCAGGCGCAATAACAGGGTCGGCGATCTGGTCGATCAGGGCGATCAAGCGCTCCAGATGTTCAAGCGGCTCTTGGCTAAAGATCCAGCGCATCGCCAGTTGCACCAGACGGGTGAGGACATCGCCTTTGATCTCGGCGTTGGTGCGCGCTGAGAGATCGTGCAGGCTGTAGCGAAACTGTGGCACATAGGGTTGCAGCACTGCCGGGAGTGGTCGGACCAGGGCGTGAAAGTCGCTCGGTGCGTGCCAGGCTTTGTGGCCATGGTAGAGCACCATGGGGTAGACCGGGGGCAGATGCTTGGCATCCGGATGCTGTTTGCGGTGAGCCTCGCCCTCTGACGGGACCGCATCAAGAGCGTTCGTTGTTTGATTTCTGCTTGGCGAGCCAGGCTTCGATGGTGGCGGAATCAAGCCCCTTGAGCCGCTCCTCAGGATCAAGTCCCTTGAGCCGCGCCTCAGGATCAAGCCCCTTAAGCCGATCCTCAGGATCAAGCCCCTTGAGCCGATCCTCAGGATCAAATCGCTGGAGAATCGCCTCGGGATT
>NZ_JAYESN010000355.1:0-2449 GCF_034860625.1 Lamprobacter sp. | reverse complement strand
TTCGATTAGGCATCTTGATGCTCCTGTGAAAAACGCACGCTGTTGAGCTGACCCTCACGCAGTTGGTTCAATTGCTCCAGCGTTCTTGGGTTATCGGGAAAGAGATAGAGTCCAGTGCTCGAGTCTGGCGTCAGCTCGATCGTGCCATTGTGCAGACGATCATAGAGCCAGTGACGCGGCACATCGAGCCGCTCAGCCAATTGCGACACCGTCAGAAAACCTGCGACGCGCCGCGGATGGGACTGATGACGGGTCTGCAGACAACCATGACGCAGACGGATCGTCTGCACGGTACTGGGCAAGACCCGCCGGCCCATCGGTGAGCGAAAGCCTTCCTGCGTCAGCATCTTGGCGATGTCCTCATCGCCAAGGCCCTCGGCAAATAGGCTCAAGAGCCGCTCGGTCATGGCGGCGCCCTGCGTATACGCAGCCAGCGACCC
Organism: Lamprobacter sp.; assembly: GCF_034860625.1. NCBI lineage: Bacteria > Pseudomonadati > Pseudomonadota > Gammaproteobacteria > Chromatiales > Chromatiaceae > Lamprobacter > Lamprobacter sp. Next base: position 2,009 of record NZ_JAYESN010000355.1, on the reverse strand, counting down.
CACGGGCAGCGCCACGTCGAAGGGACTGACCTGCTCACCTTTCCAGACCAGGCGCAGATGCGCCTGATCGGACGCGCTGCGCTGCAGCACCACCTTATCGATCAGACAACGCAGAAAGGCCTTTTGCTGCTCCCGTGCGAGTTGGTCCCAGATCGTTGGCAACTGCTGCCCGAGGGCGCTGAAAGCCGCTGTGAGTGACGCGTCCAAGGTGTCGCTTGGGGCCTCACTGGCGACCTCCTGTGCCTGTTGCGCCTCCGCATCGCGCAGATCACGCAGCGCCTCCTCCCAGCGCTGTTCAAGCTCAGCGGCCACCAGGCGATTGTCCGGATCGACCTTCAGGAACTGCCGCTCGGCGAGTGCCACGGCATAGCGCAAGCGCTGCAGCTGCTGCTGTTGGGCCTCTCGCAATGCCTGCTGGGCGCGAGCGCGCGCGGCCATCGCCGCGGTATAGGCATCGAGTTCGATCGGTGTCAGCGCCGCAAAGAAGGCAGGGATGACCGTCGCATCGATGGGATCAGCCGGGATGTATTGACAGACCGGCGTGCGGAACTGCTGTCGCAGATGATTGCACAGGTAGTGGGCGCCACCCTGGTACTGGATCACCATCTTGTGGCCGCATTCCCCGCAGTAAACCAAGCCCTGCAGCAACGCCTTGCCGGGGCGCGGGATGCCGCGGGTCTTATTGCGGTCATACTCCGCATCGTTGTCCTGCAACATGGCCTGAATCGTCTCGAAGGTGTCCCACGAAAGAGAGCTGGGATACGTGTCTTTCACGCAGATCCTCCAGTCGCTCATCGGCACGCGACGTTGCCGACAGCCGCGTGGGCCGGGACCGTCACGCTCGGTGCGCGTGCGTCCGTAGACGAAGGCCCCCGCATAGGCCGGGTTGTGCAGGATGGCAATGATCGCCGCCACACTTGGCGTGCGCCAGGTGACCTCGCCAAAACGATCGCGCCGTGGCACCATCAGGCCTTGATCACGGAAGACCCGCACCACCTGGGCGGCCGAGCGTTGTGCCAGGAACGTCTCGAAGACCAGGGCGATGCGCGCTTGGACCTCGCGGTTGGGGTCCTTGACCACCGTGCCATGGGGCTCGCGCACCAGCCCCACCGGCAAGCGCAAGGCCAGCTCGCCGCGCGCGGCCTTGTTGAGCAACCCCGCCGTCAAGCGCATGCGGATGGTGTGCAGCTCCAGCTCGGAGATCTGCCCCTTGAGTCCCAGCAGCAAACGCCCGTTGGGCGTACCCGGATCATAGATCCCGTCGCGATCACCAATCAGACAGTGCTTATACCCGCAGAGATCCAGCAAGGGATACCAGTCCGAACAGTTGCGCGAGAGCCGCGTTACATCGATTGAGAGGATGAGGCCGACTTGTTCAAGTGTCACCAAACTCAGCAACTCCTTGAACCCGGCACGATGCTCGGCGCTGGCACCTGTCAGCCCCAGATCGACATCGATGAGCTGCACATCCGTCTCATGCCAGCCCAACTCCAGGGCGCGGGTGCGCAGGGCGTATTGCAAGCGCAGGCTCTCCTGGTTGCTCAACACCTGATGGGGACTCGATTGGCGAATGTAGACCACGGCCCGCCGCGCCAGATGGCTCGCGGTGATCAGTTCGTGCGACATGGAGGACCTCCTGAGCCACGGCGGTCAAGTCGGCGAGGATGTGCTGTTGGCACTCGGTACTGAGGCCGTGCCAGAGGGCGTTGGGAGCGATGGGCATACACCGAACCGTTGGGCAAGTGTGACCAACTCAGTCACCGCCGATACGGTCAGCTTCGCCGGAGGCCGGCGCTCAGACAGCACAAGGTCGGTGGCCACCAAGGGGAGACGGAGAAAGACCCCTTCTTGATAGACCACTAACACGGAGGTTTGTCCGCCGATCGGAGCTAAGCGGCGTAACAGCGCGAATCGGCGTCCAAACAGCGGATGAGTAGGATCGGTGACCTCGATGTCGGCAAGCACATCAGCGCTTGGGTTGTTGAAGGGGGTATCGAGGTGATGGATCG
>NZ_JAYESN010000354.1:0-2450 GCF_034860625.1 Lamprobacter sp. | reverse complement strand
CCGTCGGCAAGACCATCTGGGCGCTGCTGGGCGGCACGGTGATCGGCATCCTCGCCTTCGCCGGCATCGGCTTCTCGCAGGACAGCACCGGCGAGTTCGCCAATTCGCTGTTCTACGTGATCCTGATCTCGCTGCTGCTGTCTTGGATCACCGCCATCAGCACCACGCCAGTGCTCTGCGCCCTGCTGCTCAAGGTCGGAAAGGGTGGCAGCGACGACAGCGCGGCCTACAACGCCGCGCCGTTTCGGATCTACCGCAGCCTGGTCGCAAGCGCGCTGCGCTATCGCTGGCTAACGGTCGGCAGCGTGGTCGCGCTCTTCGTCATCTCGATCTGGGGCTTTGGCTATGTCAAGCAGGCCTTCTTCCCCAGCTCCAACACGCCGCTGTTCTTCGTCGACATCTGGGAGCCGGAAGGCACCGACATCCGCAAGACGCGCGAGGACACGCTCAAGGTCTCCGATTACCTGCGCAGCCTGGAGGGGGTGGTCAGCACCAGCTCGATGATCGGCGGACCCCATCAGCGCTTCGTGCTGACCTACGACTCCAAGGATCAGACGCCGTCCTATGCGCAGATCGTGGTCTATACCGAGACCCGCGAGCGCATCGCCGAGGTCTGGGAACAGGCCGACGAGTTCATGCGCGAGGAACTCTACTGGACCGATCCGATCATCAAGACGCTGATGATCGGCCCCGGGCGCGACAGCAAGATCGAGGCGCGCTTCAGCGGCCCAGACCCGGCGGTGCTGCGTGAGCTGGCCAATGCGGCCAAGGCCATCATGCACGCCGACCCGGATGCGAAGGAGATCCGTGACGACTGGCGCGAGCCGGTGAAGGTGATCCGGCCGGTGTTCAATGAGCAGGTCGGCCGCCAGCTCGGCATCACCCGCGAGGACGTCGCCAAGGCCATGCAGTATGCCTTCGACGGCGTCAAGGTCGGGCTCTATCGCGACGGCGAGCGTCTGCTGCCGATCCTGGTGCGGGCGCCGCTTGGCGAGCGCATCGATGTCGACAACATCCAGGATGTGCAGGTCTGGAGCCCGGTGCTGCAGCGCGCTGTACCCATCGCCCAGGTGGTCAGCGGCTTCGAGACAGTCTGGGAGAACCAGGTCATCGGCGGGCCAGAGTCAAGGTCCGCAGCCACTCACTCGGCATTGACCCGCGATCCTAACGCTCAAAACCAGAAATCCACAAAATTCTGTTGAAAAATGGGTTTTAGTTGCCTACATTCTCGGCATGCTACACAGCTTCCGATTTCAAAATTTCTACTCGTTCCGCGAGGACACTGAGGCGTCTCTCGTCGCCTCCGAGCGCTTGCGCGGTAGCAGCCTCGTGTCCAAGCGCGAGGGTTTTCCGGTTTTATCCAGGGCGCTCGCGGTGATGGGCGCGAACGGCTCTGGCAAGACCAACGCCATCAAGGTGCTGGCGTTTCTGCATTGGTTTGTCGGGCACTCATTTCGCGCCGAGCCCGACGAGCCGATCCCTTTCGAACCGCATTTCTTCGCCGAGGACGAGCCCTCGGAGTTTGAGCTGTTGTTCGATACCGCTGGCACGATCTATCGCTACGAACTCACACTGACACGCCAGCGTGTCATCCGCGAGGCGCTCTACCACAAGACCAGCCGGGCCTTTACCACTCTCTTTCTTAGGGAGTGGTTGGGCGGTGAATACGCGTACAAGCAACAAGGCTTTGGCCTGAACGCTCGAGAAGCGAAAAAAGCACGACAGAATGCCTCCCTGATATCCACTGCGGCACAATACGACGTCCCGCTTGCCCGACGCTTCGCCTGTTTGCCGATCCATACCAATGTCGACGTGCTAGGCCGCATCCATGCAAGCCGCTCGGATGTGTTGGCAGCGGCTGATCGCTTCCTACACTCATCAACAGCGCACCAACGCATGGAGCAGTTGCTGCGTCGATGGGATCTCGGTTTGGCGGCGGTCGAGATCAAACAGAAGACGCTGAAACTGGATGACGGCAAGGAACACGATGTCGCGGTTGCTTACGGCGTCCATGCCGATGGCAGCCAACGGCAGACGTTGGAGCTGTTCCAAGAGTCCAGCGGCACGCAGCGCGCATTCGTGCTGCTAAGCGAGTTGCTGCCTGTGCTGGACAGCGGCGGTCTTGCGGTGATCGATGAAATGGAGTCGGACTTGCACCCGCATATGCTGACAGAGGTGCTTAACCTCTTTCTCAATCCGTCGACGAATCCAAAGGACGCGCAGATTGTTTTCACTACCCATACCGCAGAGGTTCTCAGCCAGCTACAGAAGTCTCAGGTCGCGCTGGTGGAGAAAGACGCACACTGCAAAAGCGCGCTCTGGCGGTTGAGCGACGTGAAAGGCATCCGGGCCGATGATAATCTCTATGCCAAGTATATGGCTGGCGCCTATGGTGGCGTGCCCTTGCTACAGTGAGTCGCCGACTCCCGCGTCATGTGCGCAGCGTTCGG
>NZ_JAYESN010000353.1:0-2451 GCF_034860625.1 Lamprobacter sp. | reverse complement strand
TAACTACATTGAGTAACTTAAAATGGTGAAGCTTTCTTTCAAACTTGCCTTGTTAGTCGTAGCTGCTGTTTCTGCTGGCGTGCTTTGGCAACAAACGCAGCTTGCGGCACTAGCACTGACGCGTATCGACCCTTTGCCTGAAACTCGAGCCATGCTAGCGGAAGAGCATTATGCGGAAGCTTGGGATTATTTGAACTTTTTCATGGATTACGATTATGTCAATCAAAATCCAGAAGCCCGATCGTTGCATCAAGAAATTTCTAGTAAACGCGGCAGTTGGCAATATCAACTCAATAAGCTCGGGGAAGGACTGCTATCTGGCACTAGTGATGAAACAATTGGTCAAACTGCCAGTTTCGTAAGTGATATTTTTGTGATCGGCGACATTCGTGACTTGGCGGTACAGGGCGTCAACTTTGGAATCAAAGGAATCAAAGGGGCCAGGGTGGAATTTTTTCCCAGACAGGGAATTAACACTGAATCAATCGCCTAACGATGGCCTCCAGTCCGACCGCTCGCTACGCTCGCGGCGGCTGAGGCTGGCGTTAGCTCATCATACTCAGAATTATCGATGTATTTTGAATGGGACTGGCGGAAAGCCACGGAAAACGCTAGAAAACACGGAATATCATTTCCCGAAGCCACTGAAGTTTTTGGTGACAATTTTTCCTCATGCGTTCCCGATCCCGATAACTCATATGGCGAAGAACGTTTTCTCTTGTTCGGAAAAACAAAATCAGGAAAAGGGTTAGCTGTCTCGTTTACCGAAAAACAAGATATTATCCGTATTATTTCTGCTCGCCGAATGACAGCATTTGAACGTAAAGCTTATGAACAATGAAAGAGATTTAAGGCCAGAATATCCTGCTGAGCTGATCAAGTCTGGCATCCGTGGAAAATATGCCGCACGTTATCGCAGTGAAAGCACTAATGTTGTGCCTATTGATCCTGATTTGAGCGCAATATTTCCAAGCGTTGATGCAGTAAATCAAGCATTGCGCTCCTATGCTAAAGAACACCAAATGCTGAGCTAACAAGTCGCTGCAGCCGACCGCCCGCTTCGCTCTCGCTCAGCGGGCGTCGGCTGAGCTTGTCGTTAGGCGGATAAATCACTTTCGGCAGCTTTTGCATTGAATGCTAACGTCAGGGTGGGATATTGGCTCGATTTTTTCAGCGAGAAAGAACACCATTCCGCAAAATGAAGACGTGCATCCTTTGCGAAAAAAATGTGCTTTCTCCATGCTTTCATATTTGTACCACCCGGTTTTAGGTGCGCGGTTATTTTCATAAATGCCATAAGGGTTTGTTGCGTTATCTGGCGCGTTGATTCCTTCGCTCCAACCTTCATCATAGGCAACACAAAGACCAAGCTCAGTTTCAGGGTCATACAAAACCAGCGGGTCTTGTTTGCTATACCCTCGGTACCAGCCTTGTTTTTTTGCGATCCTAATTCGTTCTTGTTGTCTTTTCATTCAATTCACCAAATAAATAACCGCCTAACAAGCCGCTTCAGCCCGACCGCCCGCTTCGCTCTCGCTCAGCGGTCGGCGGCTGAGCTTGGGCGTTAGGCGGAAACTGGAGGCTCAGGTAGTGGTAGCCAATGAGTCGGAAATACCATGACCGGGCAGTGTCCCGGGGTTTCCCAATAGCCGTCACAGTCGCCAGTGATGTGGTGCTTTTTGTAAAACGTCGCTAGGTGCATGTAAGTGCCATCCCAAACTAGGGCACTGAAACGATGCTCTTTCGGCACCGTTTCAATCGGTTTCCAATCCATAAATCACCGCCTAACAAGTTGCTCAAGCCGACGCCAAACCGCGCGTTGAGCTTTGGGTTAAAAGTTCTAGTTCAGTGGTGGCGCGGTTTGGCGCGCCTTAGCTTGGTCGTTAGGAATTTAATTCAACCCTGCCCCCCATTAATCCCTCCGGAAATGCAGTTTTTCGATTTATTGCGATGAATGAGGTACCGCGATGCATTTTACTAAAAAAGTCACATTTTACTTAGAGGCTGTATAAAAACTCTTACAGCCAGCTTTAATTAATGAGCTTCTATTTTATATGGTATTTGATTATTGGTAATCTGACGTAATAGCAATCTTCCTGAGGCGAGATAAACCTGCGCTTCGCTCGACGTTGGTTTTCGTTCGTAATCTTTACTCAATCGGCGTGACCGCCCAAGCCAAGCAAACGTTCTTTCAACAACCCATCGTCGCGGTAAGATGTGAAATCCTTTGACTCCTTCTTGTTTTCTAACAACTTGTAGAACACATTCAAATTGAGCTAAAACCCATGCATAAAGCTCATGCCCATTGTAAGCACCATCAGCCCAAATGATTTTCACAGATTGGAGTAATTCAAATAATCTTGTAATCACTTCATAAGCTGCTTTTCCATCGAAAATATTGGCAGCATGAACCCAAACAACAATCAGGCAACCCATTGTATCTACTCTCGA
>NZ_JAYESN010000352.1:0-2460 GCF_034860625.1 Lamprobacter sp. | reverse complement strand
GGCGATGAACTGCGCTATTCACCGTTTATGCGCGAGAATTGGGCACCATTGACAGAGACTGAGGGACAACAGAACCCCGGTCGAGGGAAGGGACCCTACTTTGTGCGCGCTACCAAAGAGCGGAGGATCGGGAGATTGCGTTGATCGCTAGACACTCCAAATACGATCAGGATGCGACAGAGGTCGCTCTACTGCCAGGCCAAGCAATGAAAGTTGTGCATGCCTCGCTGTGAAGCACATCGGAAAGCCGTGTGCGGGAAAATCGCATGCACGGTTTGATGAGGGAGGGCTGGTTGTCAGCGCCAAGCCTCGGCTATTTAGGCACCGCCAGACGAAAGGGGCGGAAACAGATAAGCCGAGACTAAAGTAATGGCAACCTGCTCTCTACTCTATCGTGCGACAAGTAAGCTAGACATTTGATTGTTAAGCATTTTATGACTTAACCGGCTGTGCTTCCAGTCGTAGCCCACCAGCCCATGCGTCTCTGGTAACGGAGGGGTGTGAAGCGGCTGGGACAATGTACCCCGGAGCCGCAAGGCTCGCAGACGTCCGCCCGTGAGGGCAATCAATCACTTCAAGCGCCATGAGGTGCGGGGGCTAGGCTTGGTGGTAAGGTGAACGAAAGTGAATCAACGATAAACGTCGTGAAGAGAAAGCGGCCAAAGACGCTGATAGGCCGTCACCAAAATGGTATGTGCCTGGACAAGGGTTTGGTAGATGCCCTTGCGAAGCCAGAACGGGGCACCGGCGAAGAGTTGGCACCTAACCCATCGTGTTAAATATCTGGAACTTGGTAAGCCCGTATCCTCGCTCTAGGCAATGACTGATGATGAGCAAGGAAACCGCAAGGAATCCCCACGGGGGTGCGGGTAGAGGAACGATGGAGAAAGCGAATGCCCCGGCTGTCATGGCTGGGGATAGAGGCCAGGCAATGCGAAGTCAATAAGTCTAACGCTTGGAAATACCTCACCCGAAAGGGGGCAGACTTCCATCATGGTCTAAGACGATGAGAGAGTTTAGCAGACACACTGAAGGAGGCAGACGAAAAGATGGCTATGGCAGTTGCACTAGCTGGCGCAGTCTCCGACCGTTGTCCTTGGCATTCCATCACATGGCACAAGGCATTTAAGACGGTTAAGAGGCTGCAAGCGCGTATCGTTGAGGCAGTGAGTGTGACATGTAGACGTTTGATTGACTGTGAGGCATAGCGACCTCACCTCGTGTGCTTCCACGAGTAGCCTACCGGCACATGCGATTCTGGTAACGGAGTGGTGTGAAGCTGTCGGGACAATGTACCTCACCGGGTAACCGGGCACTGGAACCGTGAGGAAAAGTGTGACTCCTAGCGCCAAAGGGGTTTGAGGGCTAGGCTTGGGTGGTATGGTGAACGCAAGTGAACTGATGATAAACGTCGTGACAATCAAACAGCCAAACGCGCTGATAGGCTGTAACCAAAATGGTAAGTGTTCAGGTCTAGGGTCTTGACTGTACCTTAGCGAAGTCACAGCAACACCGGCGGATAGTCAGCACCTAACCCACCCTGTCAATCATTCGGAACTTGGTAAGCCCGTATCCTCGCTCTAGGCTTTGACTGAGAGGCTGTATAAAAAGTAAACTATTAATTTTAAAATTAAAATTTGTTAACATCTCGTGAAAATCAATAGCAAAAGGAGTTTTCATCGATGTGTGTGAAAGAGGAGAAACCTAACGTGCGTTATCCTAGTGATATGACCGACCAAGAGTGGGAGGTTATTGAACCTATTATCAATGAGGTAGAAACCTATAAGACCGGGAGGCCGAGAGATGTCGATCTTAGAGAAATTTTAAATGCAATTTTTTATTTGAATAAAACAGGATGTCCTTGGCGTTATTTGCCAAAAGATTTTCCGGATTACACACTTGTTAACTATTATTACAACAAATGGAAAGAAAACGGATTGTTTTATAAAATAAATATAAAACTGGTTCAGATTCGCCGCAAAAAAGCGGGTCGCAACCCTGATCCAACAGCGGCAATTATTGACAGCCAGAGTGTTAAAGGAACACCGGAATCTTATGAAGATTCCGGTTTCGATGGGAATAAGAAAGTAAAAGGTCGCAAACGACACATCGTTGTTGATGTGATTGGCTGCTTACTTGCTGTCTATGTTAGCGCCGCTAACGTGGCTGATAGTACAGCAGCTCGAGATGTCCTGATTTTATTATTTGCAGTCGTAAAAACCGTGCAAAGGATTTGGGCTGATCAGGGGTATATCGGGGAGGCGCTTTTTAACTGGCTTCTTAAAACTTTTGGTTGTTTTTTGGAAATCGTTAAAAAAGAAGAAAACCAAAAAGGATTTAAGCTGCTCCCTCGGCGTTGGGTTGTTGAACGGACATTTGCCTGGCTTGATCGATCCCGCCGACTGAGTAAAGATGACGAGCGCACAACAACTTCACATGAATCGCAAGTTTATATCGCCT
>NZ_JAYESN010000351.1:0-2468 GCF_034860625.1 Lamprobacter sp. | reverse complement strand
CTGGATTCGCACGGCGACCGGCTGAGGGTCACTGTGCGTGGATTTCCCCCGCTTGGACAAGCAGGACTCGGCAGACGGAGGCCGAGTACCAACGTCCACGAGCCACCATTGCTTCCAGGATCGGTTTGATCTCCTTGATATACCCCTTGTCCTTGGCGCTCAACAACAACGACAGAGTACGCACGACGGGTAATCCCGCCTGATGGGCCAACCGATAGCCGCGGTTTTCGTCGATGACAACCACATCGGCCGCGATTTCCCGTGCCAGAATGATGGTTTCGGCTTCTCCGGCATCGAGCTGAGTCAGCAGGAACGAGCGGTATAACTCGCCGGCAATAGGGCGAATCTCGATCCAGGGTTGGTCGATCTCGGCGTAACCGTAGCCCGGTTTGGCCTTGATTTCCCGATACACTGCTTCGGCCAGGATGATGCCGCCAAAGAGCTGCTCAAATAGATCGAGCCGCCCCACACAGGCTAACGAAATCAACGGCGTGGTATTCACCACGACCTTCATCACAGCTTCGCCGCGTCGCTGAAGATTGATTCCAATTCGTCTTCGCCATAATCAAAGATCGGCTCCTGCTCCAGTTGCATTCGGACAATGAAATCGAGTTTGTCGCAACCCGCGAGTTCTGCTGCCTTTCCTAGGGACAGTTTATTCTTTCGGTACCAGGCGAGCGCGGCGAAAAACCGCAGATCACGCGCAAAATCGCTGGCGTTTTCGTTGATTGCCAACGGGATATCGTCATTGATGGAAAACGAGATGTTCATTCGCCAGACTCTTATTTGAGGGTCGCTTCCAACCACCCCTTGATTGACAAGGTTCCCAGGCTTCCGCCGGCGATCGGCTTGGGTAGCTGCTCGATCTCTTCTAGGGTCGTCAGACCGCTGAATCCAGTCGCATCGTCGCGGTGGGCAACAGTGATAAGGGACACTATCGCCAGAGACTGTCCTTCAGTCGCATCCTTTTGCTAGACCGACAAACTGATTGATCGCCTGCTCGATCAATTCAAACACCCGACCATCATCGTCTGCCTGGGTGCGACCGAGCAGTCCATCAATCCAGCGGTCCGGCAATCCGGAGCGGCCATGCAGGGCGCCGACAGCTGCGCCAACGATGGCGGCGATGGTGTCGTTGTCCTTGGTTTCATTGACGGCAGCGAGGATGGCCTGTTCGGGATCATCTTGGTAGCGCGCCAGAATGAATAGCACGCAGGGCAGCGTCTCGAGCAGATAAGCGCCTGAGTGCCAGATCTCGCCCGCCTCGGTCACGGATAGGCCGCGTTCTAGGGCTGGATGCAGATACTGCTCAATCAATTCGGGCAGGCTGCCGTTGAAATTCGGCGGATGCCCAGCGCGCGGGGCATAACTCACGCCGGGATCGACGTCGGCGCAAAATGCCGTGAAGCGATCCAGCCAGACCTGCGTATCCGGTGGTTGTTGAGCCGCCAGCCACTGCCAAAGCAGATCGACAAAGGCCAGGCAGGCGCTATTGGACAGGGCATCACGATGGGTTAGGTGCGCCGCGAGCAGGGTATCGGCCCACAGGTCGGCGCTGGGGTTGCGGAGGTGAGGAAGCAGAATGGGGGCAATGCGCATTAGCGCGCCATTACCGGCCGAGCGTGCTCCAACCTGAGTCCAGTCGGTGCCAGCCTTGAAGGCTCTCAGGAATTGGCGCACCGATTGGCCAAGACCGAAAATCTGCCGACTGGCGAACAGGCGCCCGAGCGCCGGCGGGTCCAAGGCGCCCTGCTTGAGCAGGTGCTCGAGCGTCCAGAAGGCCAGTTGGGTATCGTCCGACGGGAGTCCCACCGGGCGGTTTTCCGCGTACCAATTGGGCAGATAGTCGGTGATCCAGCCATGACGGCGACGCCGTTCGCCGGGCAGCAGGGATTCGCTGGTATTGCCTAAGGCGTCCCCAATGGCCAAGCCGAGCAGCATGCCCGCGACCTTGTCCGGCAGATTGTCGGCTACAAGGGGTGCAGGAGGTTGGTTTAGCCTAGGGTGCCAATAGAGAGGCAGTACGTCTGTATTGATTATGGCCCGCATTGCTTGCGCGCGGGTGCGTTGCCCCTCAGCTTTTTCCAGATCAGTCTTCATCTTCGAATTCTATATCAGTTCCGTCGGTTTGTCCTGAGATATCAGGTGCCCATCGATGGATTACAAATCTATTGAAATCATTGACTAGCTCGTCAGCCGTATCTTTGGTTATTTTATTAGGCAATAATATCGACGCATCGACTCCAACCTGCAGAAGCCTCTCAGGATTCCATTGATACGCGTTTTTCTTATTATTTCGGTATTCCTCATCTAACTTTTTGACAAGATCCCATTGACCTCTATTAATAGCGGGTATGATATTGCTCGGGTGCTTTGCCCAAGCGTGCCGCTCTGGTGATGATGTTTGCTCCAGTCCGAGCTGAACTGGCCGCGAACCTTTTTCCGGCGCTCTAACTCTTGTAAAAAAT
>NZ_JAYESN010000350.1:0-2476 GCF_034860625.1 Lamprobacter sp. | reverse complement strand
GGGTGGCGAGATTGCAGGTGAGCAGGGCCGTCTGAACGACGGCTGAACAGAGGATTCAAGTCATTGATCCATCGAGTCAACAAGTCGCAGATCGAAAGGAGCAGCCGGTGGCAGAACTGCCTGGTGCGCAGCCCTGAGCCAACAGCCCAGGTGGACGCCCATGGCTAAGCCCGCGCAGAAAACCGCTGATCCATCCCAAAGTCCCCTGGTGACCTCGAAGGGGGCTGCCCACCTGGATAAGTGGTGGGCAGGGGGGCGACATGCGGAGGTTTACGCTCGCTCGAGCCGCTGCCTGAGTTGATCGGGCTGGGCTTCGAGGCAGAGCGCGAGCGCCTGCGCCTCGTCGCCGAGGAGATCGAGATCGAGACCATGGAGCAGCTGCGGGCACAGCGGCTGCGGAGGCAACGCGGACGTGATGCTCGACTCGGGGTGCGCATCCGGGCACCCCGGCGCGCCGGCGGCAGTTTCACCATCGAGTGGTTCCTGGCGCGCGGTCCCGGTCGCACCCTCTATCTGCCGCGCGGTGAGGCCGACGTCTATACCCGCTCGAGCTTGTCGGCCGCCATGCCCTGGGAGCGACGCATCGCGCTCGAGGCCGAGCAGACCTTCGGCGAGATTCGTCTGCGCCTGCGATGGATGAAGCAGGCCGAGCTGCGTCTACAGCAGGTGCTGGCACGGCTGACGCAGCCGTTGCCGGGGGATCAGGGAGCGGACGACGGGCTTGATGCCTCTTCGGAACCGTCATGAGTCTCTTGCACCGCTTACGCCAGATGACGGCCATCCCGGAGCCTGCTGGCTCGCGGTTGGCACCGGTCGCATCGATGCCGAGGGTTGAGGCATCAACAGCGATGATCGAGCCCGGAGGTCAGGTCGAGCCGGAGCAACGGCCAATGCCGTCATCAGCACCCGCGTTGTTGGATGAGGAGATCCCACGCTACCCACCCTTCCTCAAAGGCCTGCCGCTGCCGCCACTGGAGCGGCTGGTCGCCACCCAGGGCGAACTGATCGCGCGGTTGCGCCGGGAACTGGCGCTTGGCGACGACGAGGACGACGGCACGGAGCGCTGGGCCACCTACATCGACCCGGTGATCCAACGCTATGCCGCCTTCGTGCATCTGATCCCGGCCAGCGAGGTGCATCATCATCGCGGCGCCGGTGGACTCTATCGTCATGGCCTGGAGGTCGCCTTCCATGCGGCACGGGCCAGTCGCGGCGTCATGGTCGGACTCGATCGTCCGCGCGTCAAGCAGCGGCGTCTGGAGCCGCGCCTGCGCGCCGCCGCCGCCCTCGGCGGGCTGCTGCACGATAGTGGCAAGGCCCTGGTCGATGTCGCCGCGACCGATCGCGACGGGCGCACGACCTGGTCACCGATCGATGAGGACCTGGCCGACTGGGCTAGCCGCCACGGTCTTGAGCGCTACTTTTTGCGCTGGCGGGAGCAACGCACGCACAACGGTCATGAGGTGTTCAATCTGATCGCGCTGAAGCGCCTGCTGCCGAGCCGGGTCGAGCGTTGGCTCTCCTCTCCTGATCCCGGACTCTACAGCGGCCTGGTCGCCGCGGTGACCGGCGTGCCGCACAGCAGCGTGCTGGTCGAACTGGTGCGCCAGGCTGACCGCCACAGCGTCGAGCGGGATCTACGTGAGCAGCGCATCGCGCCGATCGATACCGCCGTCGGGGTGCCGGTCGATCGCTACCTACTCGATGCCATGCGCCGGCTGCTGCACGACGGGCGTTGGCAGGTCAACGTGCCCGGCGCTCGGGTCTGGCTGTTGCGCGATGCCGGTCTGCATCTGGTCTGGCCGGCCGCCGCGCACGATATCACCGAACTGCTTGCCGCTGAGCGCATCCCGGGGATTCCGCGTGATCTACAGAGCATCGCCGAGCTGCTGCTCGAGCGCGGGCTGGTGGTGGCACGCGTTGATGCCGTCGGCCGGCAGCTGACCTGGCGGCTGGCACCGGCGCTCCTGTCATCGGCGGGAACGAAACCGATCATGCTCAACCTGCTGCGGCTGCAGAGTCCGGAGCTACTCTTTCCGCATGGTGCCCCGGCCGCTGTGGATCTGGTGGCGCATAATGAGGTTGGCGAAGCGGCGGCCGGAGAGACGTTGCGCTCTGAGGCGATGGCGTCGGGCAAGGATGGGCCGGGCATGAACGAGACGGGTGATCCGGCTGATGCGGTGAGTGCTGAGGAATCCGCACAAGCGGGCAGCTCGGTACCTGATCTGGAGCGCGGAGACGACGAGGCGTCTGACCTGGACAGCGCACCAACCTCAACAAAGGGTGCGCAGCGCCCGCATTGTGATCTCGGAGAGGGCGCCCCGAGTGTCCCGGGTGCACCAGCATCGGCATCTGGCTCAGCACCAGCTTCAGCGTTAGCCTCGGTGTCAACGAACACGCCACCATCGACCGCAGAGCAGGATTCGTCGCACAATGATGCCTGCGCGGCGGCCCGTGTCTGGCTCGCGGATCACGG
>NZ_JAYESN010000349.1:0-2479 GCF_034860625.1 Lamprobacter sp. | reverse complement strand
TGATATTTCACATCAAGGGGTGGATTACCGCGAGACGGTGCATCGCTTTCCGGGGCGGCTTAACCAGATTCCCCATTGCTGGCTGTTCCACGATCTGTACGACCATCACTATGGGCTCGAGCAGCCGGCACTGAGTCTCGGGGAGTGTCTGCGCATCGGCGAGATCTGGGTGCGGATCGCTGTCGAGCATCAGGCGACGCTGGATCTGGAGACGGGGGACTGGTTGCAAGCGGCGGACTCCTGACCCACACCGGCTTCAATCCCGCCGCGCGGTGACCCAGAGAAACCGCCCGCCGCCGATATCACGCAAGTTCACCTGCTCCGGGTACAGGTCGGCGGCCTGCAGCTGTTCGCGCAGTTCCTGCGGGGTGGTGTGACTGTCGTACAGACGCTGGCCCATAAAGGTCTTCCAGACTGCGCCGGCAGCAAAGCAAAGACATCATCCAGCACCGGCTGCATATCAAACTGCCCACGGTTGGCCTCATAACCAGCGGCGAGGGCGTCATAGGCCTGTTGAAGCGCGTGGTCAGTTGTCATGGTCGCCTGGAAGGCCGCGTTCGATGCCCACCACCTGCGTCCAGGAAACATTCGTCGTCGAGGTTGATCCACCAAGGGAATCATTGACGAAGCGGACGTCTTGCGTGCGATCGATAGCGCATCCCGTGAGTAGACACAGCACGAGGAAGAAGGCGCATAAACGGCCGTTCAGGCACAACCTCAACAGTCGCCGTTCGGTGTCGATCAGCAGGCGCCGGGCTGCCGCGAGCGATGTTTGCAGGTGAAGCGGTTGAAGATGCATGGCCCTCTCGGTGTCGCGGCCTCAGCCGCTGTTCAGTGAACGCTACCCGGCACGCTGATCTGACCCAAAAAGGCGCCCAGGGACTGCTGATACTGGGGCTGCGAGCGCAGAAAACCCTCGTTATGGCCACCGCGCAGTTCGACGAAGCGCTTTGGCGCTGGAGCCGCCTCATAAAGCCGACGCCCCAGCGGAATTGGTACGATCTCATCATCGGGGCTATGCAGGATCAGCACCGGAGCTTGCACGGGCGCCATCTGCTCAACGGCCGGAAACGCCACCCGCAGTGGGATCAGGCGCGAGAGCAGCGGATAATGCACCTCGGCCAGGCTCTGCATCTGATCGAAGCTGGATTCGACGATCAAGGCCGCCGGGGAGGTCCGCGCCGCCAGCCAGGTCGCCACCGCACCGCCAAGCGAGCGCCCGAAAATGACGATCTCCTCGGGTGGGATACCGCGCACCTGGGTCAACCAGTCCCAAGCGGCCGTGGCATCCCGGTATAGACCATGCTCAGAGGGTGAGCCCTGGCTGCGTCCATAACCCCGGTAGTCGATGATCAACACCTCGAGCCCAAGGTCAGTGAAGATCCTGATCGACTCGCCCCGGTGTGAGACATTGCCGGCGTTGCCATGGAAGAACAGCAGGGTGCGCGGCGCTTTGGCACGCGGTTTGGGCGCGCTCACCAACCATCCATGCAGCGCGACCGTATCCTCGGTGACCAGCTGGACCTCCTCGTCGTTGAGCCCCCAATCCGTCGGCGTCGCTTGCAACCGATCGTAGGGGAAGAAGATCAGCCTGGGCTGCAACCACCAGAGCAGAAGCCCAAACAGGAGCAGGCCGAGCAGGGCCATGAACAGCAGTGAGGTGAGCTTGGCGAGCATCAGGTCATTGGATCACAGGCGAGCAGCGGCAGGGGGTCTCCATGTCAATCCGCGTCTGCAGCCTTGCGGCCAATGCGCGTGTCCAGCGCCGATAGATGCTGCTCCTCTTCCGCATGGCTTTGGCCTCAGGCACCGCGCCTTGCCGTGACCCTGGTGATGAAATCGGCCACCGCATCGGCATAGGCGGCGGTGTTGGCCAGCTCATGACCGCCCTGCGCAAGCACATGCAGCGCGCTCCCGGAGGCCAAGGCCTGCGTCTCCTGTGCATCGACGACCTCATCGTCCGCCGCGACCAGGATCAGCCCCGGTACCGACGGATCTGGCGGCTCCTGCTCATAGGCCCGATAGGCGAGTGCATCCTCCAAGGTCCAGTCGAAGTTCGCCTCGACATCGAAGCGCTGCAAGCGGCCCTGATAACCTGCCAGTGTTGCCGAGGGACGCAAGGCCGGATTCAAGCCAATCCAGGGGTAGCCTTGGCGCGCGCCCAGGTAACGCGCCCAGAATCCACCTAGGCTGCTGCCGACCAACAGGTCGAACGTCGGCGACTTGCTCAGCGCCGCCTCGGCTGCACGCAGATAGTCCTCGGGCCGATAGCCGCCCTGCGTGGCCAGACAACGGACCTCATGGCCGAGAGCACGCAGCAGATCGACCTTGGGGCTGTTGGGCTTCGGCCCACTGGCAAAGCCGTGCAGATAAAGGATCAGGGCCATGGTCAGACTCCGGTTGCGATGGAGAGCAGCGGTGATGGTGACTTGGCAGACGCTAGAATGGCCTCGTTGGCGCGTTCTACAGCATCACCGTT
>NZ_JAYESN010000348.1:0-2485 GCF_034860625.1 Lamprobacter sp. | reverse complement strand
TGGTAGTCCATAGGTGTGATACCAGGCGCGCACCAGATGATCCGAGGCGGCCTTGGAGGCCGAGTAGGGCGAGTTGGGTGCGTAGGCGGTCGTTTCGGTGAACTTGCCGCTCGGCCCCAGCGAGCCGTAGACCTCATCGGTCGAGACGTGCAGGAAACGGAAGGCCTCGCGCCGGCTCGCATCCAGCGCGCTCCAGTAGGCCTTGGCGCTATCGAGCAGGCTAAAGGTGCCGAGCACATTGGTCTCGATGAAGGCAGCGGGTCCGTCGATCGAACGATCGACATGGCTCTCGGCGGCAAAGTTGACCACCGCATCGACCTGATATTCGCTCAGCAGATGTCCGACTAGGGCCTGATTGCCGATATCGCCTTCAATGAAGACGTGCCGCGGATCATCGCGAAACTCGGCGAGGGTATCCGGGTTGCCGGCGTAGGTGAGCTTGTCGAGATTGATGATGCGATCGGCGCCTTGTTGCATCTTGAGGTGAACAAAGTTGCCGCCGATGAAGCCGGCACCGCCGGTAACGAGGAGCGTTCTCATGGTCTGATGGTGGAGCCTTCCTGAACAAGGCGCCGATGATACCACTTCAGGATGGGGCCCCTGTCTCTGAGCCCTCAGCTCTCAGCCGCCGGTGCGGCGGACCTCGATCACATCGATGAGCTGGCGTAGCTTGGCGCAGACTTGCTCGAGCTGATCGATATCGCTGACCTCGACGGTAAAGCGCATACTGGCACGGTCATTGGTCGCGTCGGTCTGGGTCTCGGTGGCGATCACGTTGGCGTCCTCGTCGGCGAGCACTGAGGAGACATCGCGTAGCAATCCTTTTCGATCAGCCGCGGTGATGACGATGTCGACTGGATAGGCGGCATGGCCTGGCTGCTTGGCCCATTCCACCTCGATCAGGCGCTCCTGCTCTTCGTCGCTCAGGCTGGTCATGTTGCTGCAGTTGGCGCGATGCACTGCGACCCCACGACCGCGGGTGATGAAGCCGATGATGGGGTCGTCAGGGACCGGATGGCAGCAGCTCGCGATCTGGGTGAGTAGGTCTGGCACACCGGCCACAATGACCTCTGGTCGACCCTGCGCTTGCCGTTTGCGTCGGCCCAACGCCAGCTGGGCTGAGGGCTCAAGCTCGGTGGTGGTGTCGCGGCGCTCATGGCGTGGCTCCCCCACCTGACGCGCGGCGATGCCGACCGAGAGGTCACCACGTCCGATGGCGGCCAGCACATCATCACCACGCTGCAGATTGAAACGCTCAGCAAGCTGTTCCAGTGGCGGCTTGGCCTCGATGCCAAGGCGGGAAAGCTCCTTATCGAGCAGGTTACGGCCCTCGGCCAGATGGCGCTCGAAGTCCTGCTGCTTGAACCACTGCCGCACCCGATTGCGCGCTCGCGAGGTGGTCAAATAACCATGATGAATGCTCAACCAGTCGCGGCTTGGCGAGGCGTTCTTCTGTGTAATGATCTCGACCGTCTCACCATTGGCCAACTTGTGCGTCAGCGGCACGATGCGTCCATCGACCCGTGCCCCCCGGCAGTGATGACCGACCTCGGAATGGATCGCATAGGCGAAGTCGAGCGGTGTCGCGCCCGGCGGTAGCTCGACCACCTTGGCCTGCGGGGTCAGGACGTAGATGCTCGCGGCGACCTCTCGCTGAGCGGCGTCGCTGCGCTCGGAGGTTGGCGATGGGCTGCCGTCAGGACGCGCATTGGCAGCAGCCGAACTCTGCATGCCCTGACCAGCCTCTGAGTTCTGGCCTCTGTTGGAGCCCAGGCCAGCGCGCGAACCTCGGCTTGCTCCAGGGTAGGCGGCCTTCGTCGTCGCGCCAGACTTGGCATTGGCTTCCGGTTCTGCCTCCAATGTCCGTTCCAACCAGTTGCGCATCAGCAGGATGCGTCGTTGGAAGGCCGCATCATGGCCGGTCGCCTCTTTGTAGGCCCAGTGCGCGGCGACGCCATACTCGGCATGCTGATGCATCTCCCGGGTGCGTATTTGCACCTCCAGCACCTTGCCGTCGGGTCCGGTGACTGCGGTATGCAAGGAGCGATACAGGTTACCCTTGGGCTTGGAGATATAGTCGTCGAATTCGTCTGGAATGTACGGCCAGAGGCTGTGCACCACGCTCAGCGCCGTGTAGCAGTCATCCTCGTGATCGACCATGATGCGCACTGCGCGCAAGTCGAAGATGCCGTCGATATCGACCCGCTTGCGCTGCATCTTGCGCCAGATGCTGTAGATGTGCTTTGGCCGCCCACTGATGCTCGCCTCTAGCCCGATGCGCGCGAACTCCCGTCGCAGGCTTTCAATGACGCTGGCGATGTACTGCTGGCGCTCATCGCGGCGCTCGCGCAGTAATCGCGCAATGCGCTGGTATTCCTCTGGTTGCGCATAGCGCAAGGCCAGATCCTCGAGCTCCCACTTCAGTTGCCAGACGCCGAGCCGATTGGCTAGCGGGGCATAGAGGCGTTTGGTGTCCTCGGCCAGC
>NZ_JAYESN010000347.1:0-2494 GCF_034860625.1 Lamprobacter sp. | reverse complement strand
CGCCACGGCGATCAGAAACGGTTCTGATCGTTACGTGCGACGAGAACACACTGCCATGTCGACGCTAGAGCGCTTGATCGTTGCCTGTGTGGCATGCCGTGAGTGTAACTACTCTCCCCCTCCCGCGTAGAGTTCCCCGGACAGCGCCATCTGGATGGCCACCAGTGGATTGTATCCCCGATAGGCCATGGTCTGGAGGTAGCTGGAGATGCGGCAGTAGGCCTCGGCATACTGACGGGTGCGGAAGCAGCCGGAGACCTTCTGTTTGACCTTGCTCATGCGCAAGTCACGCTCGGCGCGGTTATTGGTAAAGGCCACCTCGGGACGTTTGGCGAACAACAGCACCGCCGTCTCGTAGCGCTCGAAGCGTTCCCAGAGGTTATGCGCATCAGACTTGGCCACCCGAGCGCGTTTTCCATCCTGGCGCGGCGGGATGGGTGGCAACTCCTTCGCCCCACGGGCGAGGATGACGCGATAGCGCTTGGTCAGCTTCAGGTAGCCATCCTCCGAGAGGCACTTGTGCGGGCTGTTGGCCACCTGTTTGCGAGTCTCCAGTAGCAAGCGCTTCATGCTCGCCGCCCAGCGATAACCATTGGCCTCGATGACAAAGGTCAGCTCGCGCAACAGATGCGAGCCGCACAGCCCATGACCGCAGTGCGCATAGGACAGGTAGGAGGCCCAACAGTCATGGATGATGACCCCGCCATAGCGGGGAATGATGTTGATCGCCTCAATCGCCTCAAGTCCGCGTTTGCGGTGGAGAACCTTCAGGGTGATCTCCCCGCTGGCATAGACGTGAATCCAATGGTTGGTGCGATCGACCCGCAAGGAGGTCTCATCGACATGGACGGCCGGCTGCTTGAGCAACGCCGCGATGGCCTCCTGCTCCCAGCGCTCGAGAGCCCGATGCAGCTGCATGACATAGCCTAGCAGGGTCGCTTCTGACACCACGCGATCGATCAGGCTGTTGAGCAGCTGCTGCACCCGCTTGAGCGAGACCATCTGCGCCACCAGCAGGTTGAGCACAAAGGCACGGAGACCCAGCCCGTATTGCAGCGGGCCGGCCAGGCGAGATGGAAAAGGCGCCTTGTTCCGAGCGCCGCAGCGCGGGCAGTCCTTGATCTCGGCATCGACATGATCGACCACCTTCTCAAAGACAATGTCGATGACGGTGCGCCGCTCATGGCCCTGACAGGGGGTCTGGGTTAAATCCTCATCACAGTGCGCACAGTGCGCGAGCGCGATGGTGGTGACGGTCTCAATCGTGCGGGTGTTGTCGCTGCGGTTGTGCGTGTGCTTGTCGCCTTTGGCCCGGGTGCGCCGCTCGGGGGTGGTTGGGTCCTCGCCGTCTTGACCCGTTTGCGAGGGCGGCAACCCCGAGTTGCGGCTGGTCTTGGTGGTGGTCTTCTCCATGAACACCGCCATCAGCAACTCAAAGAGCATCAGCAGGGCCTCAAACAGCGCACGCAGTTCCGCGCTCACCTGACCTTCGGCGCAGTGCTGCTCGAAGCGCGCTTTCAGGGTGGCGAAGTCCTGGCGCAAGGAGGCCTTGTTGACGCTGGCCATGGGGATTGCGCGCGCTCAGGCGCGCTCGGCCTCGACCGCCATCAGGGCGGCCAGCACCGCCAGTCGCTCGGGCGGGGGCATGGCGTGATAACGGCGCGCCCAGCTTTCGGCCTTGCGCTTGATGCGCTGGCGATCGGTGAAGTTCTTGCCCGCACAGCGCGCCCAGTGCACGCGCTCGGGGGTGAAGTTGAACCACAGCTTCTCGGTGCGCACGCCGGCCTGGTTCATGACCTGCAGTTCCAGGTGCTGCCAATCGCTCAGCGCGGCGTCATAGAGTGCGCAGGGATAGCCGGAGAGGATGACCGCGCAGGGCAGGCCTTTGAGCAGACTCAACAGTTCGCGATGATCGTGCTCGCTGTAATCGTAGCGGTAGCGCCGCGTCGAGCTGCGGGTGCTCTGCAGATACGGCGGGTCGCTGTAGACGAGCTCACGGCCCGTGAAGGGATAGTCGGCTAAGAACTGATGCGCGCAACCATGAACACGCTCGACGGGATAATCACAGCGAAACTGCTCCAGCACCCGCGCATGGCGCTCGATGCCGATATTGCGCAAGGCCGGGGGCTTGCGTTGCATGATGGCGCCGCCGCCCAGATGGGTTTCGATGTAGGTGTCATGCGGGGGCATCAGCGCAATAATCGCCTGACACAAACCCGAGGTGGCCTTGGAGCCAAAGTCACTGCCCATCGCTGACGGTCCGCTTCAACGTCTTGGTGGTGCAGCATAGGCACCGACCACTATGCTGTCAAGCGATCGGTGTCACGATGGCGGGCAGCCTGGCTAGCATGAAGGGGGCGAGTAGTTACCTTGAGACCTTCACTCTCCTCCTCTTCAGTGCTGAGGATGCGAGAGATCACGCTATGCACCCGGGGTTCCTTGAGCTTATCGCTGAGCTGATCCAGATGGGTGGCGCGCGATTGGATCAGGCGCT
>NZ_JAYESN010000346.1:0-2529 GCF_034860625.1 Lamprobacter sp. | reverse complement strand
GTAGCTCTCGAGCCAAGCTGAGGCGTTGGTGTGTTTACGGGAATGCATGGACCGTCCGCTTTCTCTAAGGTCAGATAACCTGATCTCGGCCCTTAACCCCAGCCCCGCGCAGGGCAGAAAATCGCGTTTCTGTTCAATGACAAGCAAATGGGCGAGCACTGTGTAAGCCGCGAGGCTTCAGGTGTGGGTTGGATTCTGTAACGATACCGGTTTGTGGCGCCGGTTGGGTCTTGTGCCGCCGGCGAACGCGTTGCAAATCCGGGCAGGCAAGCCGATGCTTCAGACGGCGTTTCCATTCTTCCCCGAAGGGGTGACCCAGATCACGGCGCTGTTGGCGTTCCGCAAGCAAGACGGGCAGATCACCTACTTCAATGGTGCCATGCCGGTGTTCATCCATAGCGCAGAGGACATGGACTCGTTTCGCATGATCACCGCCCAGTTCTGCGTCAACGGTAATGCCAAGCAGGCGGACATCGTGCGCGCGTTCGGGGTCACCAAGATCAGCGTTAAGCGGGCGGTGAAGCGCTATCGCGAGCAAGGACCAAGAGGCTTCTACCTGCCGCGCAAGCGGCGCGGGCCGGCGGTATTGACCGCATCGGTCTTGGCCGAGGCCCAGGGCTTGTTCGATGCGGGATTGGAGACCTCGGAGGTGGCCGATCGGCTCGGCATCAAATACGACACTCTCTCCAAGGCGGTGCGCGCGGGGCGCGTGCACAAACGACCAGCACAGGCGCCCAGCGGCGAGGCGAGCACGAAGAGCGAGCGCAGCGCAGCCGATCGTGCGGCGCCGATGGGGATGGGCGCGGCGGATGTCGAGGGACGGCTGGCGGCCAGCGTCGGCCAGCTCGAGTCGGTGACGCCCTGCTTTGTCCCGGCGCTCGATGTCCCCAACGCCGGTGTGCTCTGTGCCTTACCGGCGTTGTTGGCCATCGGGCTACTCGACGGTGTCGAGCGTCATCTGCACCTGCCCAAGGGCTATTACGGACTCGACAGCCTGTTGCTGTTGATGGCGTTCATGGCCTTGGCGCGACTGTCATCGATCGAAGCGCTGCGTTACTGCGCGCCGGGGGAATGGGGCAATCTGCTCGGGCTCGACCGCGTACCGGAAGTGCGCACCCTGCGCGCAAAGATCCAACTGCTGGCCGCGGACAACCAGCCCGCCGCATGGAGCGCGGCACTATGTGAACGCTGGATGGCGGCCGCCCCGGAACAGGCCGGCGTGCTCTACATCGACGGCCATGTGCGGGTCTATAACGGCTCGCAAACACAACTGCCGCGCCATCACGTCGCGCGTCAGCGGCTGTGTCTGCGCGCGACCACCGACTACTGGGTCAACGCCATGGACGGGCAGCCGTTCTTCGTCGTCAACCAAGTGGTCGATCCGGGACTGATTCAGGTCATCGAGCAGGACATCGTGCCGCGCCTTGAGCAGCAGGTTCCAGAGCAGCCCAGCGCCGAGCAGTTGCAAGCCGATCCACTGGCACATCGCTTCACGCTGGTGTTCGATCGCGAAGGCTATTCACCGGACTTCTTCAAGCGCATGAAGGCGCAGCGCATTGCCTGTCTGACCTATCACAAGTTCCCCGCCGAGGATTGGGCTGAGGAGGAGTTCAGCGCCCATCAGGTGCGCCTCGCCAACGGCGAGGTGGTGCGCATGGACTTGGCCGAACGCGGCAGTCGGTTGAGTAACAAACTCTGGGTGCGGGAGCTGCGTAAGCGCAGCGAACGGGGGCATCAGACCGCGATCTTGTGCACCGATTATTGCTCGCCAGCACCGGGGCTGGCGGCGGCGATGTTCGCTCGTTGGTCGCAGGAAAACTTCTTCAAGTATGCCCGCCAACACGACGCTCTAGACCGCCTGGCGGACTATCGGGTGGAGGCGATTTCCGACCCCCTACGGGTGGTCAATCCCGACTACCGCCAGCTCGACGGCCAGGTGCGCTCAGCCACCGGCAAGCTCACCCGACGCCTGGCGAACTTCGCTGCCATGACACTCGATGAACCCATCGAACCGAACCATGTCGAGCCGTTCATCCGCCGCAAAGCGGCGCTGCAAGAGGAGATCGAGACGCTGCAGCATGACCTCGACGCACTCAAGGCCAAGCGCAAGGAAACCGCGCATCACATCAGCATTGAGGAGCTGCCCGAGGAAGCACGCTTTCTCCAGCTCAGCACGCAGAGCAAACAGCTTGTCGATACCATCAAGATGATTGCCTATCGCGCCGAGACGGCGATGGCCAACAGCCTGCGCGAGCACCTCGCACGACCCGACGAGGCACGTCGGTTGCTCTGCGCCCTCTACACCAGTGAGGCCGACCTGCTGCCCGACCCCGATGCCGGTACGCTGACCGTGCGCTTACACCATGGCGCCAACGATGCCAATGACCGGGCGATCGCGAAACTTTGCGAGGAGCTCAATGAAACCGAAACCGTTTTTCCACGCACCAACCTGCGCCTGGTGATCAAAATGGGATCAGCGTAGATTCCTCGAAGTCAGGTCATCTGAAGTTGTGTACGGCGGTCAGCGCA
>NZ_JAYESN010000345.1:0-2588 GCF_034860625.1 Lamprobacter sp. | reverse complement strand
ATAGGTCTTGAGCTTGTTGGTTTGCATGGGCGAAAAGTCGTCGCTGATTAGTTTTTCTGCTCTACAGAATTTGCCTCGGCGGCATGTGCCCTGAGCCACTGGGCAAACTGCGCCTCCTGCATATCGCCGGCAGCAAGCCGAAGAACGGCCTGTGCCGCATCATCTTCGCTTGCGATCAGGGTGAGTCCGTGGCGGGCGAGAAAGACATAGGCTGACATAAAGGCAATCCGCTTGTTGCCGTCGACGAAGGGATGGTTGCGAACCAGGCCAACCGCGTAGGCGGCTGCGAGCGCATAGAGATCGGGGCTGCCGTAAGCTAGAAGCTGCTTGGGCCGACCAAGCGCCGAATCGAGTAGGCCAGCATCTCGCAGCCCGGTCAGGCCACCATGGTCGGCAAGCAGGCGCCGGTGAATGGCAAGGATGACATCGGTCCGCAGCCAAATCGGCTCGCTCATTCCGCCAGAACCTTGAGAGTGTTGCGATACCGTTGCATGCCCTCTTCAGCGGCCTGCATCTGCTGCTCGAATTCTGGGTCCTGAGCGGTCAGCCGGTAACCGCCCTCGGGGGACTCGGTCAAGATCATGCGGTCGCCGTCAGCGAGATGCAGGCGATTGATCAGTTCATGCGGAAGCTGCACGGCGAGCGATGCCCCGATCTTGACGACTCTTAGCTCGATCATCGATGTCACTCCAGGTGTTGGCGGTCACGCCGGGCCTTGGGGCCATAAGTCTTGAGCCTGTTGGTTTGCATGGGTTCAGTTCGTCCTTCCTGGTTCAGATTTGAGGCTTGCACCGTTCTAGACGGTCTGTACGATCTCGGATGTTGCCGGTATCGGCACCTTTAGCGATGCCACGCATCTCGGCCAGCGTGGGAATCGGCACTAGGGTAATGATGTCGCCCTTTGGGATCACCGCAAAGCATTGACCCACTTGCAGGTTCAGTTCTTCACGCACCGCTTTGGGTAGGGTGAATTGGAAGCGACTTGAGAGCGTAACGGTAGGCATGATTGGAACGAGACCTCATGCTTAGTCGTAGACCGGCGTTTCGATCACCCGCACAGGCCTTGCCTGTCCAGCGATGATGGACTGAATGTGCTCAACGGTCTCTGGGGCAAAGTATTCCTCGCCGGTCTCCTGGCACACGCGGGCTGGCACATGCTCGATCACGTAGAGCTTGCCGGCATGCTCGACCCTGTAGGTCACCTGGGTGTCGATCATTTCCATTGGGTTTAGATCAGGAGTCGATTTGTTTTCTTCGCGCTCAAGCGGGACTGGTCAGAACCCGTTCAGCGCCATCGAGCTTGCTCAACCGTTTGTCGAAGGTATGCAATCTGAGGCCCTGCGCTCGGCAGGTGGTCAGAATCAGGCAGTCGGCAAAGTCAGCGTTGGATTGGTGGAACAGCCGCACGGCCGCGCTGCATCGGGCTTCTTCATCCAAGCTGAAAGCAGCATTGGCGACGAGATGATCGAGCGCTTTGAGGACGTCGGCCTTGGGCAATTGGTAGGCGCTTTCTAGCACCCAAACGGTTTCGACGAGGACCACCTGAGAGACGAAGACGTTTTGGGCGCTGGCCACCAACGCCCTCGCGGCGGTGATCTGCGCCGTCTCGTTCGGCTCGTTGATCAACACCCGCACCAGCACGTTAGTGTCGATGGCAATCACCTGCCAGCACGCTCGCGAATGACGCGCTCCATGTCTTCATCCGTCACCGACACCTTGGCTTGGCAGAGGCCAAAGGCGGCTTCGATGCGGTGCTCCCTCGGCACGACGCGAATGCCCTCGGCGTCGAGGATGAATCCGACTTGGTCGCCTGGCTCCAAACCCAGCTTCTTGCGGATCTCCACCGGAATCGTGACCTGACCTTTGCTCGTGAGCGTCGATGTTTGCATCTGGTTGCCCCAAGAAGTAAGACGGCGGATGGATGTCTTACCTGTATAGCAGATTCTTACCACACGTTGGTCTGGATCACCGGATCTCGATCCGATCACCGGCGGCGACCACCTTCTCCAGCGCCCCGCGCAGCCTGTCGAGGTAGGCGTCGATATCGGCCTGGGTCTCCAGATAGCCCTCCGGCGCGAGCGCTGATGGCTTGATCACCCGGCGCAGCTTGACGTAGGGCTTGGGCTGGGTGACGTCGTTGACATTGCCGCCGCCGGGCTTCTTGGGTGGTGGTTTGACCGCCTCTTCGAGCTTAGCAAAGGCCTGATCGACAAGGTCCACCGCACGACTGCCAGCCTGGTCGATATGGGCCAGGCTGGTCTGGGTCTCGACCTGCTTCTTGAGCTGCTGCAGCGGATAGAGGCATTGGTTGCGCAGATCATGATCGGCCTGAGCGGCATCCAGCTCGATCTGCACCTTGCCGACCTGTTTGTCGATCTCCGGCAGGACCCGCGCACGGTGCTCCGCGATTAGCGCGTCGTTGACCTGCGCGATCTGCTGGATCAGACCCTCGACCTCTTTGACCAAGCCGTAGGGTGACGGCGCGGCGAGGACCTCCTGAATGCGCGTCAATGCCTTGGATGCGCTGACATCTTGTTCCAGCCAGCTGAGGTTGGGCTGGAAGCGCGTCTCGGCCTTGCGCAGCTTGC
>NZ_JAYESN010000344.1:0-2591 GCF_034860625.1 Lamprobacter sp. | reverse complement strand
CAGCCGCGTGAGCCTGTTCTCGGGGCTCAATCAACTGCGCGACATCACGCTCAGCGCCCCCTTTGCGACTATCTGCGGCTACACCCAGCAGGATCTCGAGACCACCTTCGCTGAGCATCTTGCCGGTGTCGATTGGGACGAGCTGCGCCGCTGGTATAACGGCTATCGTTTTCTCGGTGAGCCGGTCTATAACCCCTATGACATCCTGCTATTCATTAGCGACGGTCATAGCTATCGCAACTACTGGTTCGAGACCGGCAGCCCAAGCTTCCTGATCAAGCTGTTTCAGCAGCGACGCTATTTCCTGCCGGATCTGGAACAGCTCGAGGTGGGCGAAGAGATTCTGGATTCCTTCGACATCGAGCGCATCAATCCCGTGACGCTGCTGTTTCAGGCGGGGTATTTGACCGTGGCTTCGACCACGCAGCAGTGGGGTGAGCTGACCTTTCGTTTGCGCATCCCGAACAACGAGGTGCGGCGTGCGTTGAACAACCAATTCATCGACGCCTATGCGGGCATCAGCGACACGCGCCTGAGCTATAAGCGTGGGCTCATCGAGGCCTTGACGCAGGGCGATCTGCCAGCCCTGGTCGCCACCATCAAACGTCTGTTCGCCAGCATCCCCTGGCGCAACTTCACCGGCAACGATCTCCCCGAGGCCGAGGGCTACTACGCCAGTGTGCTCTATGCCTTCTTCGCCAGCCTGGATGCCGAGATCATTCCGGAGGATCTGACCAATCACGGCCAGGTCGATCTGACCCTCAAGCTGGCCGGTTACATCTACGTCATCGAGATCAAGTTACAGCGTGATGCGCGCGGCAAGGGTGATCGGGATGTGGATTCGCCTGCCCCGCTCGGCAATCCGACCAGCACAGCCCAAGCCTCCATTGCTGACACGGATGTCGCTGCCGCCGTTCCAGCAGCGCCTGCCACCAATGCAGCTCCGGCGCAGATCCAGGCACGCGGTTACAGCCAGAAATACCGGCAAGCACCCGGCCAGGGCCTCTTCGAGGTCGGCCTCGTCTTCAGCAGCGCTGCGCGTAATCTGATTCAGGCCGACTGGCGGCGCTTGCACTGAGTCTGCAGAGGATTTGCTGCCGACCTGCTAAGCGCTTTAGCCACTGCCACTGTTGAATAACGATTATGCGCAGCGCAGCACGTCCTCCGTGGTGTCGTCCGCTGGGTAGAACAGCTCAAGGAACAGCGTGCTTCGATGCCAGGCTGATGGCGCGCCGATAGCGGCGCTCAAACAGTCAAACCGCAACTCAGTGCGATCGAGGCAGTAGCGCTCTTCGGTCTGGATCGGCATGTCGGTCGAACGGCTCCCGGTGAAGAGCGGTGCAATGTTGGGCCACTCGTAAATAGTGTCGAGCAAGCGACATAACTCCGGGTCATCAAATCCCTGAGCGATGACGCGGTTCAGATAGTTTGGAACCAGCTGTTCGGGTTCGGCCATGAAGGGAAAGAGGCCCTTTGGATGCAGCGACGCGCGCAGTAGGTTCGGACGATCATCACCACAGGTTCGCTGCCACAGCGCATCGCCATCGGCCCAGTGTGCGATCAGCCGTGCGAACCCTTGGTTCATCGCGATCAGATTCTGTGCGCGATCGACAAGAATCGCTGGATAGGGTTCTTGCTGTGCCAACAAACGCTGAGTCATGGCAGCCGTGAGTGCATGAACGGATTCGGAGGCGCTCGGGCTAGTCGGCGTGCTCGGCAAATACCCACCTGCAGCGAGCAGGGTTTCTCGGTCAGGTTGTGACAATTTCAGTGCCTGGGCGAGGCGTTCCAGTGTCGTTCGGCCCGGGTGTACTCGGCCCGTCTCGATGAAGCTGACATGTTTTTGCGTCAATCCGGCGCTCACGGCAATGTCAAGCTGCGAGCGTTGCCTCGCTCGGCGCAGCGTTTTCAACAAGGCTCCCACACTCATGGCTTGATTCCCTGCGTGGAATTGTCGTGCGCGCCGACGTTCTGGATGCTTTGGCTCAGGGCCAGCGATCGAGCGCGGCTCAAGTTCCAACCCCATGACGTCCGAGACTGGACTGGAGACACTGCATGTTGCCGTTGAAAACCGCTGATCATGTCTTGAATGATGCTCGCTACAGGGTCCGCAAGGCAGGAGCGGGAACCAACATCGCACAACGCTGCCTCGACGATCCCGAGCGGCTTCACAACATGCGACGGATCGAGTTGAGCATGCCGGTTGCGGACCTTTTGCTCGACAGACTGAGTCGCCAGCACCCACATGCCCCGAAGTGCCAGGTGCCAACGCTTGGGCTTTGGGGGGAGGGAGATGACCTGGTGCCGGAGCGCCAGATGATCGAGACCGGACGATACGTGGCAGCGGATTGGCGCTACGCGCTCATCGCCGGCGGTGGGCATTGGATGATGCTTCGCGATCCAGGCGCCGTGACTCGGGCCTTGCTGGATTGGATACTGACACGCTGAGCCTGTCGATGATGTGCCGCTTGGACCTCGAAGCAATGGAGGGATCACCCGTAGATCGACATCAAGGCTGCGCGCATGCTATGACCTGAACAGCCCGCAAGCGGCCATCACGCCAAGCTCCAAGCCCTATGTCCCAGCAAAAA
>NZ_JAYESN010000343.1:0-2609 GCF_034860625.1 Lamprobacter sp. | reverse complement strand
CCACTGGTGCCCGGGTAAGGGGCGCCATATCCAAAAGCGGGGGTAACGCCTCGCTGGCCGGGGCACGGCGATAAGGTAACGCCTAAACGGGCACGCAGCCGGAAACGGCGGAAACAGGCCAAGGTGACGCCTAAGTCGGCGCAGCTGTCGCGAGAGACAACCGGAGGGCAGGGTGTCCACCGTGAGGTGGAATCTGAAGGGCTTGCGGAGAAGTACCGGGCCGTAATCGAGGAGGCGACTCCATGATGAACCGGTCGGCCAAAGACGGGGCAAGGTCGAGCTGGCACTATGGCAGCGAAGGCGTTCTTACCCACCCGTCGCACCAAGGTGTGTGCGGGCGGCACGGTACGGAAGATCTGGACGTGACCCCAGGAGGGCTCGTCGCGTTCTCGGGTGGCACCGGGATCAGCGACCCTATAAGCCGAAAGGCGAAGTGGGAAGTGACGCGCGGCGAGTCGTCGGACAGCCGAATAGTACCTCAAGCCTGGCGAAAGTCAGGTGACTGCGCGAGCAGCGGCCGGGTGGGC
This sequence comes from Lamprobacter sp., assembly GCF_034860625.1. Taxonomy (NCBI): domain Bacteria; kingdom Pseudomonadati; phylum Pseudomonadota; class Gammaproteobacteria; order Chromatiales; family Chromatiaceae; genus Lamprobacter; species Lamprobacter sp. The sequence goes on along the minus strand of NZ_JAYESN010000343.1, from coordinate 2,082 downwards.
CGGGGAAGGCGGCTGGCAACGGTGGTTGGGACGAGACAGCGAGTGAGTGAGTAACGGTGTTGATGCGGACAAGTTCCTTAAGCGAAAGACCCGAGCAGCAGCGCCCGAGGAGACTGGCGGACTGGCTTAACCCGACGGGAGAGAGGAAGGTCCACTCATTGGTGGACAAGATCTATCAGCGGAAGAATCTTGCGGTGGCCTGGGAGAAGGTGAAGCGCAACCGCGGGGCCGGCGGGATCGATGGAACCGACCTGGCAGCGTTCGAGGCCGAGCTTGAAGCGAACCTTGACCAGCTGCACGAGGCACTCAAGGATGGTCACTATAGGCCCCAGCCGGTCCTACAACACCTGATCCCCAAGGCGGGCAAGCCAGGCGAGTATCGGCCGCTCGGCATACCAACGATCATCGATCGAGTCTGCCAGCAAGCCCTGCTCAATCGGCTGGAACCGATCTTCGAGCCGATCTTCGATGACGCCAACTTCGGCTATCGGCGCGGACGATCCACCAAGGATGCGCTCAGCAAGATCTGGCGCGAGTTGGAGGCGGGCAACGAGTGGGTACTTGACGCTGATCTGAGAGACTTTTTCGGATCAGTCGATCACGAAAAGCTCCTCACGCTGGTCAACCAACGCGTGTCAGATGGGCGGGTTTTGGGACTGATCAATCAGATCCTCAAGGCCGGCTGCGTGGCTGCGGGACAACGGCTTGCCACTGAAGACGGCGTTCCCCAGGGCGGGGTGATTTCGCCGTTGATGAGCAATATCCTGCTGACACCCTTTGATCGGGAGATGCGCCAACGCGGCTTCCAGGTCACGCGATATGCTGACGATTGGGTAGTGACGTGTAAAACGCGCGAAGAAGCCCAAGCCGCCCTCGCGGCGGCGCAACGCATTTTGGACGCACTGGGGGTGACGCTGCATGCGGGTAAGACACGGATCGTCCATGTTCGACAGGGCTTTGACTTTCTTGGCTACAAGCTCAAGCGCGGCCAACGGCCGTTGCGACTGGCGCCTGGGAAGATCCGCAGCGGCGCTCGTGCGGGGAACCTGTATGCGTTTCCCCGGGCGAAATCCATCCAGCACTTCAAGGACCAGATTCGTCGGCGGACGCGGCGCAAGGCGCCGCTCGGGACACAGGAGCTGATTGAGCAAATCAATCCGGTCATCCGCGGGTGGGGTCAGTACTACTGCAAGGCCCATGTGCGCAAGCTCTTCCAACGACTCGACGGCTGGATCGTGCGGCGCCTTTGGTCGCACCGATACAAGCGCTGGCGCAACGGCGGCTGGAAACGCCTGCCGGAGCGCCGGCTTTACGGCGAGTACGGGCTGGTGAAATTGATCGCGCTGATTCCTTCCTTAAACCTTCGGTGAGACAGCGTTGTGAAAGCGGCTTACGGGAAAACTGTACGAGCCGTTTGTGCGGCGGACGGAGGCCAGCCCTGCGGGGCGCCTCCTCCGACCCGACACTGATGACGGCGGGGAACGCACCCCAGCGGACCCGTCCGAGGGAAGCGGCCGGTCGGTCTACACACCTTCTGGAGGGCAAGATGACGCGAACATTGGAACGCGAGATCATCTCCACGAAACAACAGAAGATCGCGAACTTGGCGAGACAGGCACCCGAGATGGTGCTGACCACGCTGGCGCACCACATCGACCTGATGTGGCTGGAAGAAGCGTACCGGCGCACGCGCAAGGATGGCGCGGTTGGGGTGGATGGCGTCACAGCCGAGGCGTACGAAGCCGATCTGCAGGCGAACCTGAGCGACCTGCTCGAACGGTTCAAGAGCGGACGCTACCGCGCGCCACCGGTCAGACGTGTCCACATCCCCAAGGACGGCACCAAGAAGACCCGCCCCATTGGCATCACCACCCTGGAAGACAAAGTCCTCCAGCGCGCGGTGCTGATGGTGCTGGAGCCGATCTACGAGCAGGACTTCCTGGACTGCTCCTACGGCTTTCGGCCCGGTCGCAATGCCCACCAAGCGCTGCAAGCGCTTTGGCAGGGGCTCATGGACATCGGCGGCGGCTGGGTGATCGACCTCGACATCCAGGACTTCTTTGGCAGCCTCGAAAGGACCCA
>NZ_JAYESN010000342.1:0-2609 GCF_034860625.1 Lamprobacter sp. | reverse complement strand
CCGTCTATTTGGCCATCCAGCGCCTGGTCGTGCTCTTCGCCTGGTGGCCGTTTCTGGCCTTTGGCGTCCTTGGCGCGGTCGCCGATGGGCTGATTCGCCGGCGCATCCGTCTGGCTGGGTTCGACTATCCGAGCCCCTTGGCGCATCGCGTGGCGGTGCGCATCTTGATCGGATTGGCATTCCTGGTCGGCTTTGGGCTGTTGCTGCCGTTACCCGTGCCCCCGCTCGCGGTGCCGGCGCTGGCCGTGATCGCCACCGGAGCCCTGGCCGTGCTACTGACGCAGACGCAAAAGCGCGTTTAAGCCCCGCCCTCATTCACGGTACGGGCTGACAAGCCTTCCTCTGGTCGGGATGAGCGCCTGTTTGGGTGAGCGCCTGCGCAGAATCGCCTCGGCCCGTCTTGGCGATCTGGCGCCGAAGCGGACGTTGGCGGGCGCGCTGTTTGAGCACGCAGACGGGGCACTGCAGTGCGATGCGCGAAAAGTCGCAGACCACGAAATCGATCTGGCAGTGTTGACAACCCTGCAGCGTGAGCGCGCCGGTGCTCAGCGCCTGGGCGATCACCCAGGCGGCATTGATGTCGAGCGGTGCGCCGAGTTGATCTGGACTTGCGAAGCGTTCGGCATGTTCCCGATACAGCCGATGCGCCTGCAGCAGCGCCTCAAGCTCGATCTGCTGTGCTGTGCGCTGTCCGCCCAATGTCCGATAGAGCGCGACGAACAGCGATGCGCTGGCCTGCCGCTTGGTTGAGCGCAGCAGGCCGCTTATCGTCGGATGCTGACCGGACTTGGGTTTAGACCCATGGATCTCATGATGGAGCGCGCGCACGATCGGCGCTCGTAGTCCGCTGATCTGTTGCACCAGAGAGGTCCGCAGACCGCGTTTCAACAGGTCGATGGCCTGTTCAGTGCGCGCAAATTGCTGCAGCCTCATGGGTGTTCTCCGTCTTTGGCCGCCAGCATCAAGGCCTGTAGGGCGAAGGTATAGGTGGATGGCGGTGCGGCCAAACAGTCCTGCCAGAAGCGCTGATGAAAACGCGGACGAAACAGCGAAATGTGCGAATCGGCCAGGGCGCGCAGCATCGGTACCGAAGCCTGTTGCAGTCCCTGAATCCACTGCGGGCCGAGCCCGAAGATGAGGCTTGCCTTCTGCGCATCCACACGAGCCAACGCCTGAGCGTGGAGCAGCCAATGGAGGTTCAAGGTCGCGATCTCCCGCTCGAGGTCCGTCGTCGTCATGGTGTCGGTATTCAACATCGTAGAGCGTACAGGTTGGGTTGTTTCGCGCTATAATACGCACTAAACCGCGAGAAACACAGACTTCCGAGCTGAAAAAGCGTTACCATTCCTTCACCCTGTACGCCGAGCCCTCCTGTTATGTCTGCGCTCAAGACCGTCAATATGGCTGAAAAGCCGACTCCATCGGCGTTTCCCAGCTGGGATGGCGCTGGCTTTCCAGAACGACTGCTGGAAGCCAAGGGTGGCATGAGCACCCTGGCATTCGCGAAAAAGTGCGGGATTTCGGAAAGTAGCTTCCGCAAGTATCTGACAGGTGGCAGTGTTCCGGGTGCGGATAAACTGCTGGAGATGGCGCAAACGGCTGGCGTCTCGCTGACTTGGCTCGCCTCGGGGGAGGGACGCCGCGATGGTGTCGAGGAACGCCTTGATGTGGCGACGCTGCGCTCAGTGATCGCTGGCGTCGAGGCGGGCCTCCAGGAGATCGGTGGCACCATGGCGCCGGAGAAGAAGGCGGAATTGATTGCGTTGCTCTACGAGATGCACTGCAACGGGGAGTCGATCTCCGCGAAACCGATGCTCCGCCTGGTTCAACTCGCGAGTCGTTGAGAGGCGTGTTTCGTCAAAACGAGGCCATCGGTTACGATCAGTGTGCGCCGTTCCCTGATCATTCACGCTGGTGAGGATGCAGACCATGAGCATCGGTCAAGATAACATTCGTGACGCCATCCGCGGCTTTGCCAACGATATCCACTCCGACCGCGAGCCTCAGCAGGCGAATGCAAGCGCCTACACCGCGCCACAGGGGCCTCCACCGCTGCAGCATGGTGAGCATGGATCACTGGTCTTCCATGTCGGCGACACGATGTATGGGACGCCTATGGCGCCTACCCCTGCACGCACTGAGCCCCCGTTGTCCGGCTTCGCCTCGCCTGCGTCCAACGAGGCACTGGCCTACAGGCCGAATCTGCCGCTACTCATGATCAGTACCATGCTTTGGTGCCTGAGCATTCTCCCGTTGTACTTCGCGCACTTCCTGCCGGAGGTGCCACACCATTGGTTCAACGGTCTGGGTTTCCTCTCCCTCATGGGGGCTGTGATCACGACCTTGGTGGGACTGCAGCCCCGTCAGCGTTAGGTCGCACCAACGGATCGCGCCGGCCACCCACTGCCTCGTGGGGAAGGAGGTGCGTCGTCTGAGGCGCGAGGGAGCGTTCGACGCCATGGACGGGCCAGTCTGAGGTCAACGGACAACTCGCACGCAGCATCACCTAGACATCCACTGCTCGCCTGCGGCGCCGAATGCGGGTGGGGTCACGTCCCCTTTGGCACCTCGCGACGTCGCTATCGCCGCTATCCCCCACCAAGGTCCGC
>NZ_JAYESN010000341.1:0-2609 GCF_034860625.1 Lamprobacter sp. | reverse complement strand
TTCAAGCCCAGCCCGCGGCCAAGTCGGTCTACAACCGCTCGACGTAGACACCCGCGAGACATTGTCAGAGGTGTTGGAATTTTGGTTTTTTGGTAACTACTCACCCCCTCCCGCGTAGAGCTCCCCGGACAGCGCCATCTGAATGGCCACCAGTGGATTGTATCCCCGGTAGGCCATGGTCTGGAGATAGCTGGAGATACGGCAATAGGCCGCGGCGTACTGCCGGGTGCGGAAGCAGCCGGAGACCTTCTGTTTGACCTTGCTCATGCGCAGGTCACGCTCGGCGCGGTTGTTGGTAAAGGCCACCTCGGGGCGCTTGGCGAACAACAGCACGGCGGCCTCGTAACGAGCGAGCCGCTCCCACAGGTTATGCGCATCGGACTTCGCCACGCGTCCCCGTTTCCCCTCCTGGCGCGGCGGGATGGGCGGCAGCTCCTTGGCGCCCCGGGCGAGGATGACGCGATAGCGCTTGGTCAGCTTCAGGTACTCATCGGCCGACAGGCACTTGTGCGTACTGTTGGCGACCTGCTTGCGGGTCTCCAGCAACAGACGCTTCATGCGCGCGGCCCAGCGATAGTTGTTGGCCTCGATCACGAAGGTCAGCTCGCGCGTCAAATGCGAACCGCACAGTCCATGGCCGCAGTGGTCGTAGGACAAATACGACGCCCAACAGTCATGGATGATCACCCCGCCGTAGCGCGGAATGAGGTTGATCGCCTCGATCGCCTCGAGCCCGCGCTTGGGGTGGAGGCACTTCAGCGTGATCTCGCCGCCGGCATAGACATGAATCCACTGCCTGGCGCGATCGACCCGCACGGAGGTCTCATCGACATGGAGGGTCGGCTGTTTGAGCAGTGCGTCGATCGCCTCCTGCTCCCAGCGCTCCAGGGCGCGATGCAGCTGCAGCACGTAGCCCAGCAGCGTCGCTTGCGAGAGCACTTGCCCGATCAGGCTGTTGAGCAGCTGCTGCACGCGCTTGAGCGAGACCATCTGCGCCACCAACAGGTTCAGCACAAAGGCCCGCAGACCCAGTCCGTATTGCAGCGGACCGGGCATGTGGGATGGAAACGCTGCCTTGGTCCGCTCCCCGCAGTGCGGGCAGTCCTTGATCTCGGCCTCGACGTGCTCGATGACCTTCTCGAAGACGATGTCGATGCGCGTGCGCCGTTCATGGCCCTGGCAGGGGGCGTCGCCGAGATCGGTGCCGCAGTGCGCGCAGTGCTCGAGCGGGAGCGTGGTGAGCGTCTCGATCGTGCGGGTGTTGTCGCTGCGGTTATGCGTCGGGTTGCGGCCCTTGGCGGTGGTGCGCGGCTTCGGCGTGGTCGGATCCTCGCCGTCTTGACCCGTCTGTGACGGCGGCACCCCCGAGTTGCGGCTGGTCTTGGGGGTGGTCTTCTCCAGGAACACCGCCATCAGCAGTTCGAAGAGCAGCAGCAGCGCCTCGACCAATGCGCGCAGCTCCGCGCTCACCTCGCCCTTGGCGCAGTGCTGCTCGAACTGCCCCTTCAACGCGGCGAATTCCTCGCGTAGGGAGGCCTTGTTGACGCTGGCCATTGGATCGCTTAGACCCGCTCGGCCTCCACCGCCATCAGCCCGGCGAGGACCGCCAGGCGCTCGGGCGCGGGCATGGCGCGATAGCGCTGTGACCAACGCTCGGCCTTGCGCTTGATGCGCTGGCGATCGGTGAAGTTCTTGCCGGCACAGCGCGCCCAGTGCACGCGCTCGGGGGTGAAGTTGAACCACAGCTTCTCGGTGCGCACGCCGGCCTGGTTCATGACCTGCAGCTCCAGGGACTGCCAGTCGGGCAACGCCGCGTCATAGAGCGCGGACGGATAGCCGGAGAGGATGACCGCACAGGGCAGGCCGTTGAGCAACGTCAGCAGGTCGTGGTGCGCCTGCTCGGTGTAGTCGTAGCGGTAGCGCCGCGAGGAGCTGCGCACCGCGTGCAGATAGGGCGGATCGCTGTAGACCAGCTCGCGACCGCTGAACGGGTAGTCGGCCAAGAATTGATGGGCGCAGCCCTGCACGCGCTCGACAGGGTAGTCACACTGAAACCGCTCCAGCACCCGCGCATTGCGCTCGATGCCAATGTTGCGCAAGGCCGGTGGCTTGCGCTGCATGATCGCCCCGCCACCGAGGTGGGTTTCGATGTAGGTGTCATGCGGCGGCATCAGCGCGATGATCGCCTGACACAGACCCGAGGTCGCCTTGGAGCCAAAGTAACTGCCCATCGCTGTCGGCCCGTCTCACTGTCTTGGACCTGCAGCATAGGCAGTCGCCGCTATGGTGTCAAGCGATCGGTACGGTGGCGTGGAGGGCTAGGAGGGGGGCGAGTAGTTACTTGTTGGTAAAGGCTGGGCTCGACACCGGCATGCATGCTGGACTCCTGCGACAGTCTGTTGCCAGTTGGTCTGCGATTGAGCGAACAGCGAGGGCTCGCCGGTTCAGGATCACCGCCATCGGCGACCCTTGGAACCTCGCTGCTTTATACGCGGGCCATCAACCAAAAAGAGCCAGTTGGCTCAACAGTTGCCGCATAGGGCAGATGGTACTGCTCCTCGTTCGCACAACCTACTCAGCGACAATCTGCCCCAAGCCCAGTGGGTGTC
>NZ_JAYESN010000340.1:0-2611 GCF_034860625.1 Lamprobacter sp. | reverse complement strand
CGGCGTCGCCCCCGAGGAGGAAGACGCGGATTTCGACTTCGAGGAGGCGTTGCGGGAGATCCATGTGGAGTTGGAGGATCTCAATGCGGAGGCGGTGGAGCTGGCCGTGACGATCAAGAAGAACTTTGGGGAGTTGGGGGGGTGAGTTGGCCGAAGAGACCGCTTGAAGAGGTTGCGGACTTTTGTCTCGGCAAAATGCTGGATCAAACCAAGAACAGGGGCGATCTGCTGCCTTACCTGGCAAATGTGAACGTAAGGTGGGGTGACTTCGATCTCGAAGCCTTGCGAGAGATGCGTTTTGAGCAGCGCGAATTAGATCGGTTCGGACTGAAATACGGCGACATCGTGATGTGCGAAGGTGGTGAGCCTGGCCGATGTGCAATCTGGAAGGAGCAGATGCCCGCCATGATGTTCCAGAAGGCTCTGCACCGGATTAGACCGCACGAGTGTCTGAACCATGAATACCTTTATTACTATTTTCTTTACAGAGGACGGGCCGGCCATTTTTCACCTCTGTTCACTGGTGCGACGATCAAGCATTTGCCTCGTGAAAAGCTCGCCAAAGTGGAAGTCGAAGTTCCGCCACTCCCGATTCAGGAGCGCATTGCCTCGATCCTCTCCGCCTACGACGACCTGATCGAGAACAACCGGCGGCGGATTCAGTTGCTGGAGCAGGCGGCGCGGCTGCTCTACAAGGAGTGGTTCGTCCACCTCCGCTTCCCCGGCCACGAGCACGCCACCATCACCGACGGCGTGCCGGTGGGGTGGGAGCAGAAGCCTTTAGTCGACATCGCCGAGTTCAACCTTGGCAAGATGCTTGACGAGCGGAAAAACCGTGGAGACCTAAAGCCGTATCTTGCTAATGTAAATGTCCGATGGGCCAGGATCGTGCTCGACAACCTCCGCGAGATGCGTTTTGAACAAAGGGAGCTCGAGAAATTTAGTTTAAAGCTCGGGGACATTCTTATGTGTGAGGGAGGAGAACCGGGGCGTTGCGCAATGTGGAAAGACCAGATTCCTGGCATGATGTTCCAAAAGGCGCTGCATAGGATTCGTGCCGCTAAGGACATGGATTATCGGTTCCTTTTTCACAGCTTGTTCCATGAGGCGCAATCCGGAAAGTTGGCTGGCCTTTTTACGGGTTCAACAATCAAGCATTTACCTCGCGAAAAACTTGCAAAAGTCGAGCTGGTCATTCCACATCAATCTCTGATGCAATCCTTCGCCGAGCAAGTTGGACCGATCGAAGATCAAATTTCCGCATTGGAAGCGGCGGCAAGGAAAGCGGCCAAAGCCCGCGATCTCCTCCTCCCCCGCCTCATGAACGGCGAGATCGCCGTATGAGGGAGCCGCACATCCTGATCATCACCGGACCCAAGGGCGCTGCATAGGCCGCGATTGATCGACCAGGAAGACAAGCATGCAGGAGAATACCCAGACCGTTCATCGCCTCGATGACCCGGATTTCCGCCATGCCGAGATCGCCCTGAGGCGCGCCGCGATGAAGGCGCAACGCCAAGCACGCGAGGCGGGTCTTGAGCCCGTGGTGGCGGATCAGGCTGCGCCCGACACCAACGGTAAGCCAGAGTTGGATCAGCAAGGACCGGACTGAATCGGCGATATCAGAGCGTTTTGATCACAACCACGCTGGAGCGTCGTTCCGATCAAGCCTCGAACAGGTGCTTCAGGCGGTGGATGAGGAAGCAGGGCAGAGTCGGTGACTACGAGGCTGAGCGCAATCGATCACCCGGACTGCTATCCTAATTTCACTCGACACCAATCTGAAAAACGCTGCCTATGACCACGCAAATCGATCGTATTTCCCTGGATCCGGCCGTCATGGGAGGCAAGCCCTGCATTCGCGGTCTGCGGATGACAGTGGGGACCTTGCTCGGACTCATGGCGACGGGTGTGAGCCGGGAGCGCATCCTGGCCGCCTACCCGTACCTTGAGCCCGAGGACCTGGACGCTGCGCTCGCGTATGCCGCTTGGCGACTGGAGGAACGGGAAGAGGATCTCTCGGCGGCATGAGGCTGCGGCTGGTCATCGACGTCAACCTCTCGCCGGACTGGGTTCCAGTACTTGACGAAGCGGGATTCGAGGCCGTGCATTGGTCACACATCGGTGATCCATCCGCCCCGGATCGCGAGATCATGGACTGGGCGGTTGCCGAGGGCTACACGGTCTTCAGCCATGATCTCGACTTCTCGACCATGCTCGCACTCACGCATGCCGGCAGGCCGAGCCTGATTCAGCTCCGCGGTCCCAAGGTGTTGCCCGAACAGATCGCTGGGCCTCTCATCGCGTCGCTGCGGCGCTTCCGCAAAGACTTGGAATCCGGTGCTTTGCTGCTGATCGAGCCCGGACGAAGCCGAGTGCGCATCTTGCCGCTATGAGTCCCGCTCACTACACCGAAGACACCCTGGTCCAGCAGACCACGGCCGACTATCTGCAACAGCAGCTCGGCTGGGAATCGGTGTTCGCCTTCAACCAGGAGGACTTCGGGCCGGACAGCCTGCTCGGGCGCTTGTCCGACCATGAAGTGGTGCTGACGCGTCCATTGCGCGCGGCGCTGGAGCGGCTGAATCCGGGCTTGCCGGAGCCGGCCTAC
>NZ_JAYESN010000339.1:0-2612 GCF_034860625.1 Lamprobacter sp. | reverse complement strand
TGGGCGTGTGGCAGCTTCGTGCAGCTCGCCCAGTTCGGCGAGCACTGTGGGCTCCAGCACCTGCTGCGCGGTCTCGAACAGGGTTCGCTCTTCAAAGCGGATGTGGGCATGCAAGGCGTCGCCTAAGCACACCGGGGCATCAGCGGCCCATCACCGGGGCTTCTAATGCTGTCTGTTGGTTCCTAGTTCCCAGCGTCTTTGGTGACGAGCTTCTCGAGGTCGCTCACCTCATCGGCGACTATCAACCCCATCCTCCGACACTTCATAGAGCAGTTCGTGAGGACCACTTCCGACCCGGATCTGCCTCCGGGCGTGCGGACGTGAGCGTCAGCTTCGGGGGCGACACCGGACCTTGCTGCTGGCCCCGCCCCCGTCCTCAAACACGGCACTGCTGGTCGCTGCAACGACCTTTGCGGCGGTGAGACGAATAATCGGTCAGAGGGGCGCTTCAAGTCGGGACCGTCGGGTACAGAGCCCACGCCGAAGAACAGGCATCGAGACTTGCCAATTTTTGCCATTGACGCTACCTTCTCGACATGAGCACCATGAACATCTCTCTCCCAGACTCACTGAAAGCCTACGTCGATGAGCAGGTTTCCGGTCGGCGCTTTGGTACCAGCAGCGAGTACGTGCGCGACCTGATCCGCCGTGATCAGGACCGGCAGCGTCTGCGCGGGCTCCTCCTCGATGGGGCCACGTCTGAACCCGGAGCGGTCGCAGACATGGCCTACTTCGGCACATTACGAGCGCGCGTTCGCAAAGGTAAGGCCGATTGACGACGAAGCAGGTCATACCGCGGCGCCTCGCGATTCGGGACGTCGACGAGATCATCGAGTACTACCTGGAGACGAGCTCGGAAGCCATTGCCCTTGGGTTCGTCGATGCGCTGGAATCGGCCTATGCCGAGATTGGCTCGAACCCCGCGATTGGCTCACCGCGATACGCCTACGAGCTTGAGCTACCGGGCCTGCGGTCATGGCCGCTCAAGCGATACCCCTACCTGATCTTCTACTTGGAACGGGACGCTCATATCGACGTCTGGCGAGTCCTTCATGGCCGTCGAGATGTGCCTCTATGGATGCACGAGCAAGACGAGTCGGAGTGATCCCGGGGCCAGACTTTCAAAAACACATTTTTCGCGGCCGCGTGGCGGACACGTCTGTCTTTTCCTCAACACATTGAGGTGATCTGCGCGTAAGTCCGGACCGCATCGACCGGTTGCGGCGACAGCAGCCGATTGAGGTCTGCGCTGCGCAGCCGAAGGATATAGCCGCGCTTGCCGCCGTTGATGTAGAGCTGCTCGAGCTGCAGGATGCTGCGCTCGCAGTAGACCGGCATCGTGTGGCGTGTCGCAAACGGTGAGGTGCCGCCGACCTGGTAGCCGGAGTGCTTGTCCGCAATCTGCGGTGCGCAGGGCTGAACCCGCTTCGCGCCGATCTGGCGTGCGAGGGCGCCGGTCGCGACCTCGCGATCACCGTGCATCAGCATGATCAACGGCTGCTGCTGTTCGTTTTCCATGATCAGGGTCTTGACTACCAGGTGCTCATCAACGCCCAAGGCTTGTGCAACCTCGGCGGTCCCGCCGCCGGTGTAGGCATAGCAGAAACCGCTGAAGGGGACCTCAGCCTGGCGTAGAAGCCGCACCGCAGCGGTCACAGGTTCTTTGGTTTTTGCCATCTCGATCGCCACCGTTTCAGTTGTCTAACCCGCTTGGAGCAAGGGCCATCAGTGGGCTCAGCCTGTGGCACACTGCTGGCTCGCTGCCGTTGCAGTCAACCCACCGCCTGGAGGCACCTTCTGATCTTGAACGAGCAACCGCCGACGTTTGGGCATCCGCTCTGCATCTACCACACCGATTGCCTGGATGGCTTCTCGGGCGCCTGGGTCGTCGATATGGCGCATGCTGAGACTGGCCTTGAGCTCTATCCCGGCGTTCACCATCAATCGCCGCCTGAGGTGCGAGGACGCGAGGTCATCCTGGTCGATTTCAGCTACAAGCGCGACGTGCTGCTGGCGATGGCGGACGCGGCCGAGCGCATCCTGATCCTCGACCACCATGCCTCCGCTCAGGCCGATCTGGTCGATCTGCCAGCCAACGTGGTGGCCGTCTTCGATATGGAACGCTGCGGCGCCATGATGGCCTGGAATCATTACTTTCCCGATCGACGACCACCGCGCCTGCTGGAGCACGTTCAGGACCGTGATCTCTGGCGCTTCGAACTGCCCGGCACCCGCGAGATCACCGCAACGCTCGACTCCTATCCCTTCTCGCTCATCGAATGGGGCCGGCTCATGTGCGAGGACCCCGAGGAACTGCGCGAGGAAGGCATCCCGCTCCTGCGCCAACGGGATAAGGAGGTGCGGTATCTGGTCGAGACCCTGGCCTATCGCAGCCGCATCGCTGGCTTCGAGGTGCCGGTGATCAACGCCCCCGGCCAGTACAGCTCCGAGATCGGCGCCATCCTCTGTCGCGGTGAGCCCTTTGCCGCCTGCTACCACGACACACCCAGCGGGCGACGCTTCAGCCTGCGCTCGGATGCACAGGGCCTCGACGTCTCCGAGATCGCGTCCCAGTACGGTGGTGGTGGGCATCCGCGCGCTGCGGGGTTTCT
>NZ_JAYESN010000338.1:0-2621 GCF_034860625.1 Lamprobacter sp. | reverse complement strand
ACTAAGTTACTGAAAAAATTAAAGATATTATTTAGTCACAAGTCTATCACAAATTTTGCATTTGGGAAAGCGGCGGTTATCTTCGCGTAGCGATACACATGCCTCGGCGTTTTTTCGAGTAGGCAGCGCTTGCCTGCAGCAATCGCCTGCTCGCGCTCTTGCCTGAGTTCGGTAGAAAAGTCCTGCCCATGCAGAAACCATTCGGTCTCGCGCTTAATGGTATGGATAGCATCGCTTTCCCCGAGTATCGTCGCCATGAGAGTTGTCCCCGTATGCCCACAACCGACGACAAAGATCATCTCGACTGCGTCCAGCTCAGCATCATCCACTGCGTTTGACTGATGAACTTCTGCAGCGTCAGAAATAGGATGCTGCGCAGACAAGGTAAGCGGCAGCGGCTTACCAATCTGCTTTAGGTAAGCCGACTCATCGAAGTCCGGACCGAGACGACGCAGCAAACGCAGGCTCAGATCGTAACTGCCGTAGGCAACATGCAAGATGACGGCAAGCTTCTTCAGCTGATCTGTGCTCAGCGTATCGAGTTGGTTGATGTCACGGATATAGACCGCATCGGCAGTGGTCAGCTGGTTGATGCCCTGATGGATGCCACCCTTGAGCTTCATCGGCGCATACAACCGCCGCCGCTGCTCCAGCAGCGTGTGCAGCATGAAGCCATGCGCGCGCATCCAGTGATCGATATCCGCAAACAGCGGCTGCCCTTCATAGAGCTGGATGAAGTTGGCCTCGGTCTGGATGACCAAGGTGTCTTTGAGCTTGTGTTCACCATGCTTAAAGACGGTCAGCTCGCCGCCTTGGATGTCGATCTTGAGCCAATCGATGTGGCTGATCTCAGGCACGTCGTCAAGACGGACGGTGTCCATCAGTGCGGTGCGTTTGACCTTGCCCCAGATCGGGTAGCCCTGGAAATGATCGAGCACGGCGGTGTTCGGCTTCAGCGTCGAGGTCATGCCGGAGGCTTGGCAGATGTACAGCGTGGCCTGTTCACCGTTGCCCACGGCATGCGGCAAGTAGGTCTCGTGCGGCCCCTTCCTCTGTTGCAGCTTGGCGAGGGCGTCGGGCTGAGGCTCGAAGCCGACCAGTCTGATAACCCCTTGCTTCAGCAGGCCGGCATAGGGTGGCGTTCCGTCGATGGGATTTGCGCCGATGTCGACCACACGGATGGGTTCATCGAGTTGCCAGGGGACGTGCTTGGGCTCGTTGTGCGCTCTTTGGAGGCTGTTTGTGCGTCGGCGCGGAAGACTGGATGGGCGGTTTCGAGATGGGCTTGGCGTTGCGAGGCTGGGGCTTGGCGGCACCGCGACCGTTTGCTGGTGTCCTCGGCGCTGCGGCAAGACCTCGCTGATCCGCCAGGTCGCGGCCCGGCTCCACTGGCCGGTGCAGGAGGTGACCTGTCATGGGCGCATGGAGCTGAGTGATCTGCTCGGCAGCTTTCAGCTGAGCAACGCCAGTACGCGCTTTGTGTACGGTCCCTTGGCGCTCGCCGCGCGCGAGGGTCATCTGCTGATCCTCAACGAGCTCGATCTGATGGACCCGGCCGAGCTGGCCGGACTCAACGACATCGTCGAGGGCGCACCTTTGGTGATCGCCCAGAATGGCGGTGAGCTGATCCGCCCGCACCGGAAGTTTCGCGTCATCGCCACCGGCAACAGTGTCGGCGCTGGCGATCAGACCGGGCTCTATCAGGGCGTGTTGCGCCAGAACCTGGCGTTCCTGGACCGGTTCCGCGTGCTGCGGGTGAGCTATCCGGAGCCTGAGGTCGAGCAGTCGCTGCTCGCTGAGCTGGTACCGTCCTTACCAAGGGAGATCGCCGACAAGCTGGTGGTCGTCGCCAATGAGGTGCGGCGGCTGTTCATGGGCGAGAGCGCCGATCATCTGACCGGCAACGCCGGGCAGAGCGAGCTGACCCTGACGCTCTCGACGCGCGCCCTGGTGCGCTGGGCACGGCTGACAGTGACCTTCAAGGGGGCGCCGAATCCGCTCGCCTATGCGCTCGATCAGGCCTTGACCGCGCGTGCGGTGGCCGAGGAGCGTGAAGCCATCCATCGCATTGCCGCTGATGTGCTTGGCCCGCTCTGGAGCGGGGCGCAATGAGCGATCCGGAGCCGACGCCCTGGCAGCTGTTTCGCTATCGGCATGCGCACGGCGGCTCCAAGGACTGGGCCTATCGGTGCCGCACAGACGGCGACCTCGAGGTCTGCTGGGGGCGCACCGGTCAGGTGAGCCAGCAGCGCCGTTATCCAGCCCGAGTGGGACTGTCGATTCTGCGGCTGGCCGCTGAGAAGCAGGCCAAAGGTTATGTGCTGCTGGGCCAGGCGGTGCTGAAGGATCAGCGCCTTGAGCTGTTCTCGACGCCCTTGTCCGCGTCTTCAGCATCAACGCCTGCGCCGTCCCCGCCTCCCCCACAAGCCTTGCCAACCGCATCGGCCGTCGATCTGTCGCGGATCGCGGTTGGCGAAGACGACTTTTGGTTCTGACCGCCGTCCTCTTTCCATCACTGCCGCGCGGTCGTCCTCAAGACACCGCGCAGGGAGCAACCGAATGAATACAGACTCCATTCGCATCCAGCCACCTTCTCCAGTGCACACGAGCACCGTGCCCGT
>NZ_JAYESN010000337.1:0-2622 GCF_034860625.1 Lamprobacter sp. | reverse complement strand
CATGGCGGGTGTAGCCACGTTCACCCGACAGATGGCGCTCTGCGGCCGCATGAATCTCAACAGACACAGGCACTTGCAGACACTCCGAAGAAATTGGGTAGAGTAGAGAGCAGGCATCCGGCGACCTTAGACGCGGCCTATCTGTTTCCGCCCCTTTCGTTTGGCGGTGCCTCACTAGCCGTATCATAGCCACAGGATGCCAGCCCTCCCTCATCAAACCGTGCATACGGTTCTCCCGTACACGGCTTTCCGATGTGCTTCATGCCGAGGCATGCGCTGATTTCCAGCCTGCGGTGTGGGGCAACTTGAACAGTCCGAGGACGCTGTGCAGGTGGGCGTAGGAGAACCGCTCATACCCACGGGTGCGCGTGCGCACTTGATGTCGCCGTCGCAGTTGGGTACGCACGCGTTCCTCAGTGAACCACCGAACCCGTCCAAACACCTTGGTGCAGTTGCCGTAGTGGAAATAGCCCGACCAGCCGCGAAGAACCTGATTGACCTCCTTGAGCATCTGCGGCATCGGCACCGGGGTTCGGCGCCGGGCGGTGAGTTCCTTGATCCGCGCCTTGATCCGTTGCTCGGCGCGCTTGCTTGGCTCGACATGGGGGTAGCCTTTGCCCGTTCGTCGGCTGTGTGCCCACTGAATGCTGAAACCCAGAAAGTTGAACGCCTGTTCGCGGGCATCGACCACGTGGGTCTTGTCCCGATTGAGCGTTAACTCCAGGCGCTCCAGCACCGTTTCGAGCACCGCCATGGCTGGCTTGCTGTCGCCGCGACACAAGATCACGGCATCATCGGCATAGCGCACCAACCGTGCGCCCAATCGCCGCTCCAGGTCGTGCCGCTCCCAAATCCGGTCCAACAGATGCAGGTACAGGTTCGCCAGTAGCGGGGAGATGACCCCACCTTGAGGCGTCCCCTTACGGTTACCCTTGCCGCCGCTCGGGCGTCGCTTGCCCTGTTCGTCCTCCTCGATGACCGGGGCCTTGAGCCATTGCTGAATGAGGGCGAGAACGCCTCCATCGGCCACGCGCTCGGCGACCACGGCCATCAGCTTGGCATGGGGGATCGTGTCGAAATACTTCGAGAGATCGGCATCGATGACTTGGGTTTTTCCCTGAAAGAGACCGTCGGTGACGGCCTTCACCGCATCATGGGCCGAGCGCTTCGGGCGAAATCCATACGAGTGTTCGCAAAAGTCCGCCTCGAAGATGGGCTCCACCACAAGCTTGAGCGCCATTTGCACGATCCGATCCCGAATCGTGGGGATTCCCAGGGGGCGCTCACTGCCATCTGGCTTGGGTATCCAGACCCGACGTACCCCCTCCGCACGGTACGTCTTCTGTTCCAGTTCCACTTGCAGTTCCGCCATATAGGCGTCTTTTCCGATTCCCGCCTCGATGGCCGCGAAGGTGACGCCGTCGATTCCTGGCGCTCCCCGGTTGGACCGCACAAGGTCATAGGCGTGACTGAGCATGTCTGCCCGGCTGACCTTGTCGTACAAGGCGTAGAAACGGAACGCCGGCTCTTGCTTGGCCTTGGCGTAGAGCTTCCGCTGCAGCGTCCTGATCTGATTCGGAGTTGTTAGCGACATCGCAATCTCCTGATCCTCCGCGCTTTGGTTGCATGCACAAAGTAGGGCTCCTTTCCTCGGGTCGGGTTGTGTTGTCCCAAACCCTCAAACGGTACTATGAGCCCCTCCGACTCCCGGGACGGCCGGCGACGATTTCGGACTCGCCTTATACGCCGCCGTTGGCAGCTCTCACCTGCCACCGCCGCGGGTCTCCCGCACTGGGACTGATCAACTTCCACCACATGCCACCCCTGCTACCCCGGAAGACCCGACGGGATGCTCTCGTTTTCCCGTCCCGTCGGCAGCGGCCTTCCCCGTCCGTCCAGCGGGTCGGCGCCTTCACTTTGTTCACGAGGCTACTTCTAGGTTCGCTTGCGCTGCGGCCTGTGGTTTTGTATCCACGGAACTCACGACCCCCGGTTACCCGAACGCCGCTCCGCGACACTACTAAGGTGTACGAGCAACTCCTTTGGCGGGACTTAAACCCGCAAGTTAATCAGCCTGTTACGGCATACGGACGGACCACGATTTGTCTTTTTCGCTCATCGGACCGAACTCGGGTGGTGACAAGGGTTAAGCGTCACTGTAACGCTCCTTTTTGGCGGACGAGAAGCCGGAATCCGAAGGAAAAAAGTGGCCGGGACGATGGAGCCGTGACACGGAGCCTCGTCTATGATTCGCCCTGCCCGTCAGCAAGTCTCCTGGCCCCAGGACGAGCCAGGCTTTGCGGCGGCGCCACCAACCGACGCTCCATCGGCTACACTCGGCTCATGGTCAACACCAACAGCCCATCCTCATCCGAAGCAGCCAAGCGCGACGACGATAGTCCTTGGAAGGAGGCCCTGGAACGCTTCTTCCCAGAGTTCCTTGCACTGCTGTTTCCGGCCATCCATGCCGAGATCGACTGGTCCAAAGGGGTTCAATTCCTCGACAAGGAATTCCAGCAGATCGTGCGCGAGGCCAAGACCACTCGGCGCTATGCCGACAAGCTGGTCGGCGTGACCCTGCGCAATGGCTCAGCGGTCTGGGTGCTGATCCATATCGAAGTG
>NZ_JAYESN010000336.1:0-2637 GCF_034860625.1 Lamprobacter sp. | reverse complement strand
AGATAGGGTCGGCTTCAGTTCCCAGCCAGAGGCAAACGGCATGGCGCCGGTGAGCTGGAGCTGGTCATTATTCAGCCAGAGACCAATCCCTTGGCCGGTCGGCAGCAGAAAGTTGTTCTCGTTGTTCCATTGGTTATAGCGCACACCGAATTCACCGATGTCCGTCAGCACCCCGGCCCCGAACTGGGCGTTGAGCTGATCAAAGTCGGTGAAGGGAAGCTCGCCGGTAAACTTGGGATCGCTCGGGTTGCCGGACTCGGCGGCGGTCGCTGCATTCGGGGTGTCGAGGTTGCCCGCAGATCGCCCCATGATGCCGGCATCCAGGCTGAAGCGATCGCTGCTCGCGCGCGCCTTGGCGCCGGTATCCCATTGTGCATTGTTGCTGTGATAGACGAACAGCGTATCGGCAACGGCTTCGCTCTCACCCTCAGGCATGAACACGAACGCCGGCGCCTGCACATCGATGGCACCACCGAGTGCCCCCGAGCCGTAGAGCAGGCTGGAGGCGCCACGCACCACCTCGATGCGCCCGGCAAGGAAGGGATCGATGTTGGGTGGATGACGCTCGCCGTACTGTTGATAATCGACACCGATGCCGTTCGCCAATACCTGGATCTGATTACCGCTGAGTCCGCGAATCACCGGCTTACCGACCATGTTTCCGGCCGTGATCGAGGCGACGCCGGGCAAGGTCTCCAGGGTCTCGCCCAGCGTCAAGCGCTGGCGGCGGCGCAGGTCTTCGCCGGCTAAGACAGCGATGTTTGCCGCCTGCAACATCGGATCACCCGGCACCGGCACGCCGGCCGTGACCTCGATGGCGTCGAGCTCAATCGAAAATCCTTGGTCGTCGTTCATCGGTTGCGCGAGCAGTAATGTGGCAGGACTGCCGAAGAGCAGTCCCGCCAAGAACGTGCGATTGACCTTGTGCATTCGATTTGGCCTCATTGAACAGCAGGGGTGCAGGACGAAAACGTGATGGTATAACATAATCCATCAAGCATCAGCGACGCAACAGTCGTTGCTTTTTCGCCCTAGCGGTCCTGTCTATCCAACAAGTGGAATGCCGCTCAAGGGATCGGCTTGAACGCCCAACAGTTGTCAGCCCCGCCCTTGGCCTTGGCCTTGGTCATGCGAGGCTGTCAATCTGTCACCAAGAGAGCGTCTTCACCGTTGGATCGAACAAGATCCCGAGCACTAGGTCCGGATTGCCCATCTGAACCCCTTCGATGAAGTCATCCTCGGTGAGGCCAGCCGCCTTGGAGCAGGCCGCGCAGGCGATCACCAGCCCGCCGTCCTTCGCGAACGCCTGCAGCATGTCCTGAATGGACTGACCCTGCTCCTTCATCAGACCGTGGATGTGGGATGGCCGCTTCTTGTCGGCCAAGTAGATCCCGCGAACATTGAGCCAGATCGCCACCGGGGTATGGCCGCTTTTCAGGACCCTCTGATGCGCAAACTGGATCGCCTTGGCTGCCGCCCAGGTGTCATCGGTGGTCAGATTGACGAACAACCCGCCTTTTGCTTCCTCGGCCTGGGCATTCCAAGCCAAGCTAAACAACGACAATGCCAAGACGAATGTCAGCAAGAACGCATTCTTCATCGATCGATCTCCAGTTTTGTTTGGATCGAGAGCAGTTCGTCGCCTTAGAGCAACGCCACCGGACCATGATCATCACAATGGTCGCCATGCGGATGATGCAGCCGACCATCAACGATGTAGTCGACGTGATCCCCGTGCGGCACCGCCTCATGACCACAGCCGGGCCCGTGCACGTGGCCGTCTTCCTGGCAGGCACTGAGCCGGTGATCGCAGCCGTCCGGGTTCGTTTCGCTGATGGCGATGACGTGCTCGTCGTAGTGGACGAGACCATCGATCTCATGCGGATGATGCAGATGGCCATCGTGCAGATAGTCGACGTGATCGTCGTGGCGCAGGGCCTGATGGCCGCAGCCAGGGCCGTGGCGATGATCGTGGTGGGGATGGGATTGGCAGTCTTGACTCATCGATAGCGCTCCGGTTGAAGCAGTTTTAGGTTATCGCGCCGATACGGCGATCGTGGAAGACATTGAGGCATTCAACGGCTCGCTTAGGCGTCATTGGCGTGACTCATCAGCGTGACTAGGCGAGTCGTCATTGGTGTGTCGGACATGACCGACCATGTCATCGAGCATGTGCTCGACATGGGCATCGGCAACGGAGTAATAGGCGTGGCGCCCTTCTCGCTCAACCCTGAGCAAGGCGGCAGTGCGCAGCAGACGCAGGTGATGACTCACCAGCGACATCGACAGATCGCTCGCATCGGCGATCTCGGAGACCGAGCGGCGTTGATGACGACAGCGCAGAACGATGCCCAGCCGCGTGGGATCGCCTAACAAGGCGAACATATCGGCCAGGGCCTGGCGTTGTTCAAGACTGAGCTCAGTGGACAGATCGCACACTCCTAAAACAGTTGAATAACTGTTCACATGTAGAGTAGAAGTCCGATCGCGCTCCGTCAAGCCGAGCCGGGCGAATGATCAGATGACGAGCCGATCGGCTGATCCAGGACCTAGCCCCAGCGACAGGCTCGGGTTAACCTTGACGGTTTGGCCTTGCAGCAGGTGCGGCTCCGCTCTGCTCGCCGGCCGCAGCCAGCA
>NZ_JAYESN010000335.1:0-2640 GCF_034860625.1 Lamprobacter sp. | reverse complement strand
TGAGTTGGGAAGCACACTGCTGATTCGGCGTGGTGAGAGCCTTGCCACACTGCGGCAACTCATCCTGGAGACCGGGGCCACCGCGGTGCATTGGAATCGCTGCTACGAGCCAGCGATGATCGCCCGCGATAGCAGGATCAAACAGGCCCTGCGCGCCGAAGGCATCCGCTGCAGCAGCCACAATGCCGCACTGCTCAGCGAACCCTGGGCGCTGAAGACCGGCGCCGGCGAGCCCTATCGCGTCTTCACACCCTACTGGCGCCGGCTCAGGGCCGAGCTGATGAAACGAGTCGATCTGACGAAAAGGGACGACCTGACCGACCCGAATGCCCCAGCGGATGCGCCAGACGCCCTACCACCGTTGCCAACCGCACTCACAACGCTTCCGCTTGAGGCACTGGAGCTGCGCCCCAGCATCCCCTGGGATCAGGGTCTGCAGGCGAACTGGCAGCCAGGCGAGGACGGCGCACACGCAGAACTCCAGCGCTTTCTCAACGGCCCAATTGAACCTTATCAGCAGGCCCGCGACTGGCCGGCCGAGCGCGGCACCTCACGGCTCTCACCGCATCTGCACTTCGGCGAGATCAGCCCGCGCCAGATCCTCGCCGCCATCCGCGACCGAGGCATCGCTGCCGAGATCGCCGAGCCCTTTGAGCGCGAGCTGGGCTGGCGCGAGTTCAGTCATCAACTGCTCTATCACTTCCCGCACACGCCAACCGAGCCCTTGAACCCGCGCTTTGCCGAATTCCCCTGGCGCGGCGGCGACACCGAGCCGCTGCTTCGGGCCTGGCAGCGCGGC
Source organism: Lamprobacter sp. (assembly GCF_034860625.1). Lineage (NCBI taxonomy): Bacteria > Pseudomonadati > Pseudomonadota > Gammaproteobacteria > Chromatiales > Chromatiaceae > Lamprobacter > Lamprobacter sp. Next base: position 1,841 of record NZ_JAYESN010000335.1, on the reverse strand, counting down.
CAGACCGGCATCCCCATCGTCGATGCCGGCATGCGCGAACTCTGGCACACAGGCTGGATGCACAACCGGGTGCGGATGATCGTCGCCTCACTGCTGACCAAGAACCTGCGCCTGCCCTGGCAAGAAGGCGCGCGCTGGTTCTGGGACACCCTGGTCGATGCCAATCTGGCCAATAACACCCAGGGCTGGCAGTGGAGTGCCGGCTGCGGCGCCGATGCCGCCCCCTACTTCCGCATCTTCAACCCGGTGCTGCAGGGCGAGCGCTTCGATACAAAAGGGCATTATGTCCGGCGCTGGTGCCCGGAGCTGGCCCGACTGCCCGACCGGTTCATCCATCAACCTTGGCAGGCGACGGCGAGCCTCCTGGCCCAATGCGGCCTCCGGCTCGGCCGCGACTATCCAGCACCGATCGTCGATCTCAAGCAGAGTCGCGCCGAGGCCTTGGCGGCTTATGATCAGGTGAAGACAAGTCACTGACCCTCAGCACCGAGTCGTTCAATGACCAGGTTCAGCGAGCAAATGACCACCCACGGATCAGCAACCACGACTACACCAGGCGCTGCGGCAAGCACGACAGCGCCCGGGGCTGCGGCAAGCGCGTCAGGAACAGCAGGCGCGGGAGGCGCAACAACCACAACCAGGAGGGCAAAGGTCCGCCCGCAACCCGGCCAGCGCCTCCGCTGGACCGGCTGGGGCCTGATGCTGCTCGCGCTGCTGATCCTGATCCAACATCAGTTCGAATATCAACTCCCCGCCTGGCGCCTTGATCTGCTCGGAGCCAATCCGCCCAAGGCCGATCTGGTGCTGGTCGAGAAAGGTGCCCGGCGGCTGTCATTGGTCCGCGATGGCAAGATCTACCGACAGTGGCGCATCAGCCTCGGCTTCGACCCCATTGGTCACAAGCAGCGCGAGGGCGACGGCCGCACCCCCGAGGGTCGCTACATCCTCGACTGGCGCAACCCGGGGAGCTGCTGCTTCAAATCGCTGCATGTCTCCTATCCCGATGCGGCCGACCATGCCGCCGCGGCCGCGCGCGGCGATGATCCCGGTGGGCTGATCATGATCCACGGCCAGGTCAACGGCAGCGGCTGGCTCGGCTGGCTGAACCAATACCGCGACCACACCCACGGCTGCATCGCACTGCGCAATGGCCCGATGGAGGTGGTCTGGCGCGCCGTCGACGACGGCACGCCGATCGAGATTCGTCCCTAACGTTCGTGGCCCGGCGCCACCCCGGTCAATGAATCGAGCGAGATTCACGTTCAAGCATCAGCTCCTTGCCTGCCTCCGGCAGCGGTCTCGCTGACTGACGGCTATGCCGACCGAGGCTCGACCTGCCGCCTCCCAATCAGACTACCCGAGTAGAGCCTCGCTGCCCGCTTCGCCCGCGTCATGCCGACATAGACCAGCTTGCGCAACTCATCATCGAGTTCGCGGTTCACCACGATCACCACGGCGTCGAACTCAAGCCCCTTGGCCCGATGCAGGGTCATCGCGAAAATCAGGGCATCCTTGCGGCTGAGGCGCTCGCGATGGTTGACGGTCGCGACCTTGTAGCCGGCTTCGCGGAGTTGCTTCGCAAGCTGGTCGCGCAGCTTCACCGTCGGCGCCATCACGCCGATCTTGACATCCAGATGCGCGTGCAAACAACCAGCGACGAACTCGGCGATACCTTTGCGGACCCTGTCCATCGACGCACCACGAATGTGCTCCGGCACCGAGCCGTGCAGCAGCGACTTATAGCGCGCGATCTCGTCACTGCCGCCGTCCAAGTCATCGACCTCGACATGCTCAAGCAAGGAGACCGCCTCGCGGCGAATCTCCTCGGTGGTGCGATAGTT
>NZ_JAYESN010000334.1:0-2649 GCF_034860625.1 Lamprobacter sp. | reverse complement strand
AGCAGACAAGTCAAAGCAGGCCTGTAGCTCAGTTGGTTAGAGCGCACCCCTGATAAGGGTGAGGTCGGCAGTTCAAATCTGCCCAGGCCTACCAAACACGCGTCACTCTTCGTTGCAGCACCGCTTGTGTATTGTTAATACACGGCGCGGCACTGCGCCTCGATTGACACGCGTTTGGAGTAGCGACCACCTTGTCAGATATGGGGCTATAGCTCAGCTGGGAGAGCGCCTGATTTGCATTCAGGAGGTCCGCGGTTCGATCCCGCGTAGCTCCACCACTGACCGGTTGTTCAGGTCTTCATCGTATCATCGAAGTCAGAAGTGAATTCACGTACTGCGGATGCAGTGTTTGGACGCCGTGAATTGTCTTCTGGTTTTGAGCCAGACTGTTCTTTAACAAGGTAGATCAAGCTGAGTCTTTGGACTGCAGCCTTGCACTTCGAGTAATCGGATGTGGAAGGAGCGGTTCGAGGAAAGTTCTGGTAACGGGTTTCAATTCCCCGTTGCCAAACGAGTTGTAACACTGTGACTTAAGCGTCACAACATCCGGCGGGTGCAGGCTTTGATCGGTCTGCATCTCTTAGTACCTGACATACGCACAAGGGTGTCAGGGAATAGTCTTCTTGATTTTTTTGGATGTGTTACTGAGTTCTGTGCAGTCCTTAGGGCGGCACATAATTCAGTGAGATATTTGAAAGAAGCCAGATAACGCGAGTTATATGGTCAAGCGACTAAGCGCATACGGTGGATGCCTTGGCAGTCAGAGGCGATGAAGGACGTTGTAGCCTGCGATAAGCATCGGGGAGCTGGCAAACGAGCTGTGATCCGGTGATGTCCGAATGGGGAAACCCACCCAGTGTAAGCTGGGTATCCTTAGCTGAATACATAGGCTAAGGAGGCGAACTCAGGGAACTGAAACATCTAAGTACCTGAAGGAAAAGAAATCAATTGAGATTCCCCCAGTAGCGGCGAGCGACCGGGGAGGAGCCTGCAAGTGATAGCATTGCGGTTAGTGGAACGGTCTGGAAAGTCCGGCGATAGAGGGTGATAGCCCCGTACACGAAAACTGCGTTGTGGTACTGAGCTTGCGACAAGTAGGTCGGGACACGTGATATCCTGATTGAAGATGGGGGGACCATCCTCCAAGGCTAAATACTCCTGACTGACCGATAGTGAACCAGTACCGTGAGGGAAAGGCGAAAAGAACCCCGGAGAGGGGAGTGAAATAGAACCTGAAACCGTATGCGTACAAGCAGTGGGAGCCTCCTTTGTGGGGTGACTGCGTACCTTTTGTATAATGGGTCAGCGACTTATTGTCTGTAGCGAGCTTAACCGAGTAGGGGAGGCGTAGGGAAACCGAGTCTTAATAGGGCGTTTAGTTGCAGGCAATAGACCCGAAACCGGGCGATCTATCCATGGCCAGGCTGAAGGTTGGGTAACACTAACTGGAGGGCCGAACCCACGAATGTTGAAAAATTCGGGGATGAGCTGTGGATCGGAGTGAAAGGCTAATCAAGCCCGGAGATAGCTGGTTCTCCTCGAAATCTATTTAGGTAGAGCGTCGTGTATCACCCCAGGGGGTAGAGCACTGTTTGGGCTAGGGGGTCATCCCGACTTACCAACCCCATGCAAACTCCGAATACCTGGGAGTGGCAGCACGGCAGACAGACGGCGGGTGCTAACGTCCGTCGTCGAGAGGGCAACAACCCAGACCGCCAGCTAAGGTCCCGAATACCGGTTAAGTGGGAAACGATGTGGGAAGGCCCAGACAGCTAGGAGGTTGGCTTAGAAGCAGCCATCCTTTAAAGAAAGCGTAATAGCTCACTAGTCGAGTCGGCCTGCGCGGAAGATGTAACGGGGCTAAACCGGTAACCGAAGCTGCGGATATGTGCGCTTCACTTAAGTTCATTGCTTGAGCTTGTCGACAGACTGGCGTAGTTGCTGTCGACCAAGCGACCCGAACGTTGAGTCGGGTGTGGTTGTGGCAGGGTAGTGAATTTAAGGAAGCGCACGTATGGTAGAGGAGCGTTCTGTAGGCCGTTGAAGGTGGACCGGGAGGTCTGCTGGAGGTATCAGAAGTGCGAATGCTGACATGAGTAACGACAAGGGGGGTGAAAAACCTCCCCGCCGGAAGATCAAGGTTTCCTGCGCAACGCTAATCGGCGCAGGGTGAGTCGGCCCCTAAGGCGAGGGCGAAAGCCGTAGTCGATGGGAAGCGGGTTAATATTCCTGCACTTCTTCATGATGCGATGGGGGGACGGAGGAGGCTAGGCCAGCGCGGCGTTGGTTGTCCGCGTTTAAGGTAGTAGGCTGAGATCTTAGGCAAATCCGGGATCTTGAGGCCGAGAGCTGATGACGAGTCCAAGGTGAGAGCCGCGGACGAAGTGGTTGATGCCATACTTCCAGGAAAAGCCTCTAAGCTTCAGTCATGAAGGAACCGTACTGTAAACCGACACAGGTGATCAGGTAGAGAATACCAAGGCGCTTGAGAGAACTCGGGTGAAGGAACTAGGCAAAATGGTACCGTAACTTCGGGAGAAGGTACGCCGCTGGTGGTGATGGGGCTTGCCCTCTGAGCTGCTGGCGGTCGAAGTGACCAGGTGGCTGCGACTGTTTATTAAAAACATAGCACTCTGCAAACACGAAAGT
>NZ_JAYESN010000333.1:0-2660 GCF_034860625.1 Lamprobacter sp. | reverse complement strand
AAACACATAGCCGATCGGTCGGCGATGCGTTGGCACCCAGGTCTTGGCATCCTGCCACCTCTCACCCTTGAAGCTGAGCCGGCCAACCGCCGCCTGCTCCAGACCGGCGATGCAGCGCAGCAACGTCGTCTTGCCGGAGCCGGAATGGCCGAACAACGCCGTGACGCCGCGTGCTGGCAGCCGTTCATCCACATCCAGCATGAAGCCGGGCCAGGCAACCTGAAAACGGGCTTCGATCAGTGATGCCGGCGGCGGCTCGGCTTGCGGGTCCTGAGTCTGACGCTCAACCGGTCGGCCACCCTGCTGACCTGCTCCTATCATCGTCGCTTGCCGATCATTCATCGCTTCTTCGCCCCCGGATTCCAGACATACAGCGCCAGCAGCACCAGAAAGGAGAACACCAACATCACCGCAGCGAGTCGGTGGGCGTTGCCATATTCCAAGGCCTCGACGTAATCGTAGATCTGCACCGAGGCGACCCGCGTCACGCCCGGGATGTTGCCGCCGATCATCAGCACCACGCCGAACTCGCCGACGGTGTGCGCGAAGGTCAGGATGCCAGCAGTGACGAAGCCAGGCAGCGACAGCGGCAGCGCGACACTGAAGAAGCGATCCAGCGGTGAGGCACGCAGCGTCGCGGCGGCCTCCAGCGGGCGGTCACCAATCGCCTCGAAGGCGTTTTGCACCGGCTGCACCATGAACGGCAGCGAGTAGAACACCGAGGCCACCACCAGCCCCCAGAAGGTGAAGGGCAGAAGGCCGATGCCCAGGCGCTCGGTGAACTGCCCCACGGGCCCATTCGGACCCATCGCCACCAGCAGGTAAAAGCCCAGCACCGAGGGCGGCAGCACCAGCGGCAAGGCCACCACGGCGCCGATCGGTCCTTTCAAGCGCGAGCGGGTGCGCGCCAGCCACCAGGCGACCGGCGTGCCGACCACGAGCAGGATCAGGGTGGTGACCGAGGCAAGGCGCAAGGTCAGCCAGATGGCCTCGATATCGGTCTCAGTCAGTCCCATTAGCAGACTCCTTGATGGCGTGTTGAGAGACCATGTCACTCGGTCTCGTAGCCGAAGTCGTGGATGATCGCCTCGGCCTTCTCGCCCTTGAGGTAGGCAAACAGCTCCGTCACCGCCGGGTTGTCCTTGCCGCGGTTCAGAATCAGTGCATCCTGATTGATCGGCGCATGCATCTCGCCCGGCACGATCCAACCCGAGCCCTTGATGATCTCCCCGTCCCGCATGACTTGGGACAGAGCGACGAAGCCAATGTCGGCGTTGCCGGTGTCGACGAACTGATAGGTCTGGGCGATGTTCTCGCCCATCACCAGCTTAGGCTCGAGAGCGGCTTTCAGGTCCAGTGCCTCCAGGGTCTCGATGGCGGCCTCGCCATAGGGCGCCAGCTTCGGGTTGGCGATCGACAGCCGATTGAAGTCGCCCGATCTTAGCAGTGCCGGGCCATCGCTCACCTTGTCGGCAGCGGCGGACCAGAGCACCAGTGCGCCGATCGAATAGGTGAAGCGCGAGCCGGGTAGGCCCTTGCCCTCCTCCTCTAACCGCGCTGGGCGCGTCTGATCGGCGGCGAGCAAGGCATCGAACGGGGCTCCGTTCTTGATCTGGGCATAGAGCTTGCCCGTGGAGCCGTAGGAGGCCTTGATGCGGTGATCGGTGTCTTCCTCGAAGCGCTCGATGATCACCTTCATCGGCGACGTAAAGTTACCGGCCACGGCGATCTGAGCATCCTCGGCGGAGACGCTGCTGGCGACCATGAAACTGAAGGCGACGAGGACTAGGCGGACAGATTGCATTGAGCTCACTCCTGAGACGATTGAAGAACCGGATGGGCTGCCGGGTCAGCTTTGGGCCAGATCGCTGAGCATGCGATATCGCAATATACCAAGCGACATAACGATGAGCGATCGTGCGAATGGTATGCAGAATGCATGCCGGCTTTGCGTCGTGCGATCCATCGGATGCAGATGCTCGCTGCTCCAGCCATCCGCATCTGCGGCACGGCACACTCCGATTCCTTAAGCTCAGTGAGAACAATGATATGAAGATCAGTGCTCGAAATCAGTTCCACGGCAAGGTGGCCCAGGTCACCATGGGAGCCGTCAACGCGCAGGTCCTGGTGACACTCGCCGGTGGTGAGCAGATTGTTGCCATCGTCACCAATGAGAGCGTCAAGTCGCTCGATCTCAAGGCGAGCGCCGACGTCATCGCCTTGGTCAAGGCCTCATCCGTGCTCGTGATGACCGACGACACGGGCATCCGCCTATCGGCTCGTAACAGCCTGAGTGGCAAGGTAAACGCGCTGGAAAAAGGGCCGATTCATGCCGAGGTCAGCATCGGCCTGCCCTCCGGTGAAAGCGTCCATGCCACCATCACCCACGTCGCCTGCGATACGCTCGGGCTCGCTGAAGGCGTCGACGCCACCGCCGTGATCAAGGCGCCGTCGGTCATCCTCGGTGTGCCCGAGTAGGCAGGCTTAGCCAATGCGCAGTATGCACTAGCATATAGCGCTATCCTCGTTTCAGGGGTGACCGTTGCTCGACGACGGTGCGCCCCGTTTAGCCAGCCTCGGCTGTCGTCTTTACGACAATCTTGAACAGGGGCAATGATGTTGTCCTCTTCTCAACCCTCAACCCGCCAGCGATCGATTCC
>NZ_JAYESN010000332.1:0-2664 GCF_034860625.1 Lamprobacter sp. | reverse complement strand
TCGAGCCTTGGTAGCCCCACCCAACAGAACGGCAAAAACCCCATGAACCCACAGGATCTCGAACGCGCTCGCAACGCTTGGATCTATCGCGGCCAGCAGCGGCCAGCGTTTGCCGTCGTCCCAGCCGAAGGGCAGGAATCGGTCTGGGATTACCCGCGCCCGCCGGCCTATGTGCCGGATCAGCGCTTGATTGAGGTCACTGCGGGTGAACAGCGGGTCGCCCACACCCAGACCGCGATCCGGGTGCTGGAGACGGGTCATCCCCCAGCCTTCTATCTGCCTCCAGTGGCGGTGGACCAAACCCGTTTACGTCCCAGCACGCGTCGTACTTTCTGCGAGTGGAAAGGCGAGGCGGAGTACTTCGATGTCGAAGGCAGCACGGGCTTGATCAGTAACGCACTCTGGCGCTATCCGCGACCCGAGGCTGAGGCGAGCGTTATCGCCGGCTGGTTTGCCGCCTATCCAAGCCTGCTGCGCTGCATTGTCGCTGGCGAGACCGTGCGCGCACAGGCCGGTGGCTTCTACGGCGGCTGGATCACCGATGAGCTGGTCGGCCCGTTCAAGGGCGAGCCAGGAACCGGGCATTGGTAGTGGATGAACGGCGTGCGGCGATCCTCAGCTCGCTGACGGCGATCGAGGCCGAGCATGGGGTGCGCATGCTCTACGCCTGTGAATCCGGCAGCCGCGGTTGGGGCTTTGCCTTGCCGCTTTACGCACCAGGATAGAAAACCACCTCTCGATCTGGTTTAGCCAAGAGGTATGCTGTGGTCGCCGAGGGCGAGGGCCAAAATCGCCTTGACCTAGCAGAGCAGGCAGGCAGTTAAGGCCACTGCGATGCACAACTGGCGAGGGGTGTTGGCCAAGGTGCACAGGCTGATGCGCAGCGTTCGCCCAGGTCGATGACCCAAAACGACACGAAAAGCTGTCTCTTATTGAGCGCAGTCAGGGCTGAATCTCAGCGGGGCAGCGGGGGCGTTGGTTCTAAGCTGCAGGATGATGATCGCTAGGCCAGGTGAAGCACTCATGGCGGAGACCGCCCTCATGCAGCCGCCTCATCAGCCGCGGTCCGAGTAATGCCTCCAGCTGCGCCATGGACAGCTCGCTGATCAGGATCGTGGCACGTTGCTGCGCGTAACGCGCATCCAGGATTTCAAACAACAACCCACAGCGCCCAGGCTGATCAGCGCCCATCACATCATCGAGCACCAACAAGTCTGGCTCGCTGAATTGCGCGAAGGCTTCGGTCTCCGAGCAGTTGGATCGACGCGAGCCGGCATCGCGCAGGCCTCGCAGCGCGCCCGACAAGGGCGCATACCACCCGCGCCGTCCGGCTCGAATGACGTTCGCCAGGATGGCGCAGGCCAGATGGGTCTTGCCCGTTCCTGAGCCACCGAGCAGCAGGAGTGTCTCGCCGAGACATTCGCCAGCGCTGAGCGTGGCGGCGAAATCCTGACAGCCGGTCCATGCCTGTGCCTGCTCGGCAAGTGGGGTCTGATAGTCGGCAAAGCCTTTGCGGCGGAAGCGCTCTGGAATCCCGCTGGCAGCCAAGTGCTGCTGCCAGCGGCGCTCATGCGCCTCGTGCCGCGCCGCCAGTATCTTGCGCACCTCGTGACGACCCCGCTCGGCCAGTGCGTCGGCTGAGAGCAGCGCGGTCCCTGGACGTGGTGTCAACGCTGATCCAACCGGACGCAGACGACCCAGCCATGCTGAATCGCGTAGACGCGCATCATGTCTCTTCATCCCCTACCTCGAACAGACCTGGGGTGGCGATCGTCATCGCGCATTGATGCCTCATCGGTGCGTTGAGTTTCAATTCCATTGCGGCAACGCGGTTGAGTGGTTTCAGTCTTATTGCATCTCACCGAGGGTACCGCTGTCATTGAAGACAGGCCCCACTATACGCGGGTTTTGCGCGCCTGCCTAGTCGATCAATCGCGTCATTGCTAGAACCACGAGCGGGCGATCGATGATGTCAGCGCGCATTCGCAACCGGCTGTTCAGTGATCGCGCCGGCTCAACAACACCAACAACAAGATAAAGAGTAAGACAGTCTTGTTGGTGTTGTTGTAGAGCGCGCTCGGCGCTCAGCAAACCTGGTGCCTTACAGGTGCGTCTGGCATCCGTATTGAGCCGGGTTGAACACTTCGAGACAGTGGAATTATTCTGAAATTATATCAATGCGTTGCATTATTGTTATCACGCCTGACCAGGCCCTCGCAGCACTGAAATCGTGTATCCATGAGAGGTTTCGCTTAAGGAACAGCATGCTCTAGGGCAGCGGCAAACCGATGCACTGAGTGCCCTATCTCCAGCTCAATCAAGGGCACTCAGTACCCTACGCTCCTTTTCCTCTAGGGAACTCAATGCACGTCCCTCCGTGACCAAGCGTGCACTCAGTGCCCTAAACCGCTCTTCAAGTAGGACACTGAGTGCACTATCGATGTGTTCAGCTAGGCAACTTGGAGCCCTATTCATCAGCGCGGCAAGCCCTCTTCCAACCCGATCCAGGGCTCTACTCAGCGAGCACTCCGAGCGTCTCATTGGCAGCGCCGCCCCCCTCGGGGATCGTCCTGATTGGCCGGTGGGAGGTTGGTTCGGTCGCTCTGGGAGATGATTGCCCGTCATCCCAACCTGGCCCAAGAGGAATGGGACGCTGCGGATCAG
>NZ_JAYESN010000331.1:0-2666 GCF_034860625.1 Lamprobacter sp. | reverse complement strand
GTGCCTGAACGAGAACTCAGTTTAATCTTCTTAAACAATATGTTAGACTCTGGCCCCATGGTCGAAGATGTCATGCTACGAACTCGGTCTAGCGCAGCTGACAACCAGGCTCATCGCCTAACCGACTGATTTTTCGTCGCTAGCGCCGATGCTGGCGAATGAACCCGGAATTGAACCGCAAAAACGTCGTCATTGCCTCATTGCCATGCGAGAGCTCATCAAGTCCCAATTGCAACTCGGCGAACAAGACATTGGCGCCATCCACATTGATGCCCGCTCACGCGATGACATCCCGCGCCTGCTGCGTGGCTTGCAGTTCATCTACACCACCCCTGAGCTGCGCGAGCAGGTCTTTGCCATCCTCAGCGAGGTGCTGCCGCAGCGCCCTAACGGCGAGGGGCCGGTCAGCGCGACGAACGGACGGCCGGGAATGACCCAGTGGTCGATCCTCGTCTTGAGCACGCTGCGCTTAGGGCTGAATACGGATTATGACCGCACCACCGAGCTGGCCAACCAGCACCGCACGGTGCGCCAGATGCTCGGGCACAGCGACTGGAGCGATGGGCCCCTGTGGCACGTGCAGACCCTCAAAGACAACCTGCGCCTGTTCACCCCCGAGGTGCTGGAACGGATCAACCAGGTCGTGGTGGAAGCCGGCCATACGCTCGTAAAAAAAGCCCAGACGACGCACTTGAAGTGCGCTGCGACTCCTTCGTTGTCGAAACGAACGTCCACTATCCCACCGACATCAACCTGCTCGCCGACGCCATCCGCAAGGTCATCGCGACCAGCGCCGCCCTTTCAGAGACCGAGGGCTTGAGCGACTGGCGCCAGAGCGCCGACAATCAGCGCTGTGTGAAAAAGGCCTATCGGCGCGCCCAGCAGCTCAAGCGCTCCAGCGCCAAAGACCCCGATAAGCGCGCTGCGCGCCAGGAACAGATTCGCGAGGCCCACGCCGATTATCTGGCCCTCTGCGAAGGTTTTCTCGAGCGCGCAAAGCTCACCCGGATCAAGCTCCAGCACGGGTTTGGGCTGCCAGAGGCCATGTTCAGCGCCCTCGATGACGACGTGGCCCACGCCGAGCGGCAGATCGACCAGATCCGCCGGCGCGTACTCCAGGGCGAGCGCATTCCCCACAGCGAGAAGGTCTTCTCCATCTTCGAGCCACACACCGAGTGGATCAGCAAAGGCAAGGCCGGGGTCCCGGTCGAACTTGGGCTGCGGGTGACGGTGAGCGAAGATCCGTTCGGCTTCGTCCTCAATCACCGCGTGATGCAGGGTGAAACCGATGATCAGGTTGCCGTCCCCGTGGTCAAGGATCTGGCACGTCGTTACCCCAGCATCGCCAGTGCGAGTTTCGATAAGGGCTATCACAGCCCCGCCAACCAACAGCGCTTGGCCGAGGTGGTCGACTTCCCGGTGCTGCCCAAGAAAGGCAAGTGCTCTGCGTCTGAGCACGCCCGCGAGCACAGTCCGCGCTTTGAGCGCCTGCGCCGACGTCACTCGGCCGTCGAGTCGGCGATCAATGCGCTCGAGGCGCATGGCCTAGACCGCTGCCCGGATCACGGCATCGATGGCTTCAAACGCTATGTGGCCCTGGCTGTGGTCGCGCGCAATCTCCATCGCCTGGGGGCGATCTTGCTAGCGCAGGATGCCGAGCAGGAGAAACGTGAGCGAAAACGCGCGGCCTGAGCCGCATGTGGGCTGAATGCAGAGCCACTCGAGGGAGTGGTGTGTCTCATCAATGGGAATGATGAGATCCATTCTCATTCTGGCGACTGATTCACTCAGCTTGGGCTCAATCTCAATTGATCAGGACAGTTTCCGTCGCTCTCCGATTTCTTCAACGATAAGCTGGCTAAGCCGTTTCGCTGGACCTATACCGGCAAGCCGCTCGCGGCTTGATTGGCTAGTCGGTATCAGGATTTTCACAGCGGAGCACTAGAACAATTCATCCGCGAGACCCACGAGATGCACATGGCCGGCGCCGTTTCCCTTAGTATCCACGCATGATCAAGGACTTCGCAGACAAACGAACAGCCGCGATTTTTCACGGCATTGTCATCAAGAGAATGGATCGCAGCCTTCAGGACGCAGCTCGGCTCAAGCTGACTATCCTGCATCATGCCGTCAAGATTGACGATCTAAGGCTACCGCCGTCAAACAGGCTGGAAAAGTTGGCTGGTGATCGCCAAGGCCAATGGAGCTTCAGAGTCAACCGGCAGTGGCGGATCTGCTTTCGATGGAGCGAAGGTGCCGCGTTTGATGTTGAATTGGTTGATTATCATTGAGGTGTCATCATGGGTTTTCGCATTGAAGAACTGAAAACCATCGATTTTTCTGACATTGCCACGGGGGAAAGATTACCCGTCGTGACCCCAGGCGATGTCCTTCAGGACTACCTGAACGGCGCAGGCATCACCCCCACCCAGCTTGCTGAGGCCACCCACATGCCCAAGACACGGATCAACGACATCCTGAAGGGTAGGCGCGCCATGACGGCAGATACCGCGCTGCGCTTGGGGCGATTCTTCAGCACCACGCCACAGTTTTGGATGAATCTGCAATCAGGATACGACCTGGTCACTGCAGCGCATTCCGTGGCAGAGGAACTGGAGCACATTCGTGCCTGCGGTGGATGACATGTTCTTAGAGTTATGAGAGAC
>NZ_JAYESN010000330.1:0-2669 GCF_034860625.1 Lamprobacter sp. | reverse complement strand
AGACGGCTCGGTCCAGCCCGCAATCGCTGTCGCCATGGCACTTCCTGCCCCACCTGTCGGTGGCCATGCCAAGCTGCGTCTGCTGGCGGTGCCGGCTGGCCAACGGTGGTATCGGATCACGCATCGCCGTCACGCCACCGCGCTGCATTGCTCGACCACTCACCTGGCGCGTTGGAACGACCCTCGAGGCGACTATGGTGTGCTGTACGTTGCTGATGCGCCGGCAACCGCGTTCGCTGAGACCTTTGGTCACAACCTGATGGACCGCTACCCGCCTGCGGTCGACACGTTCGTGAGCATCGGCGAGCTCGATGAGCGCGCGCTCTACCGTATCCACAGCGCGCGCGCCCTCCTGCTGGCACAGCTGACCGGCTGTGGGTTGGCCGCCCTTAACCTCGATGCGCAACTGCTGGCCGTGGTTGACTACGCGCTGCCGCAAGCCTGGTCACGTTGGATCTTCGAGGCGCCGCAAGCCCCCGATGGCATCCTGTATCCGTCGCGTGCCTTACCCGGCGCGACCAACCTGGCGTTATTCAGTCGCTGCGCGGAGGCCTTGGTTGAGCAGAGCCTGGGTTCGCTGTGGTCATGGCGATCGGACACCGGCGCTGATGTCATTGAGATCCTCGATGAGCAAGGTTGGGGACTCGTTTGATGGGAGACACTGCACGCGATCATCGACCACCGCTACCTGTCCCGCCCCCGATCGACTGGCTGCCCTGGTGCCTCAGCGACTCGGTCGAGACCTCCCCGCATCCCGGCGCCCTGCCCCGATCAGTCTCGTTCACCGGCGAGGCCGGCGAGTCCGCATGCGGATTCGAGCCATGCCACATTCGCGATCGCCTTCGGCAAGGCCATCAGTGGCTCGGCGAACGCAGACTGCGGCAATGAGGCGCAACGCCTGGTTGAGCCGGGCCTGTTCGTCGAGTTGCGCCTTGATCTGGGCAAGTCGCTGCTTCGCTGCGGCTTTACGGTCGTGGAACTGGCGCAGGCGGGCTTCGGTCTCGGGGTTACGCCGCCCGAGCAATGTGCCGTTGCCGCGCCGATCGCGCTCACGAAACAGATAGTCCACGCCCCGCACCCGCTTCCAGCGCATCCCGTAGGCATAGGCATAGGTGCGGCGCTGGTGTAAGGCCTCGCGGTCATGCTCGAACAGCTACTCGCTGTTGATCAGGTGCAGTCGCTGCTGATGGGTGAGTGCGCGCACAGGGCGTTTCCGTCATCTTTTAGGATGCGGCTTTATGACGGAAACAGCTGGCCAGATCAATGGCTCCGGCACGGCGAGAAGTTGATCATCTTCCAGACGATGAGCAAATCGTCTCGACTTTTTCCAGAACAGTCGAACCCCCCGCTAGCCGCGCGAGCGGCTTTCGGGATGCGGGCGTCGCTTAGAGAGCAGGCCGCCAAGTGCCTGAGACGGCCGACTTGACCTCGACGACAAGCAGGTCTAAAAAGAGAGAAATCATCCAATATTTCCCGTTATGGAGCTGTGTATGACCGCCATCCCACAGTCCAATACAGGCTTTGATGCGGAGATCCTCTCGAGCACCGCCTTGCAGGCCTTCTTCAACCTGACGGCGCGCTGGGGACTGAGTAGTGCGCAAGAGCGGGTGTTGCTCGGCAGCCCACCAGAGTCGACCTTCTTCAAATGGAAGTCGGAGAAGACCGCGCGGCGGCTGGGGCGAGACACCCTGGAGCGCATCAGCTATCTGCTGGGCATCGCCCGCGCCTTAGGCGAGCTGTTGCCCTCGCCGCGCGCGGCCGATGAGTGGGTGAAGAAACCGAATGCAGCGCCTTTGTTCCATGGGCACTCCGCCCTGGAGCGGATGCTGGGGGGCAGCCTGATCGATCTCGCCGAGGTGCGCCGCTACCTCGATGCCCAGCGTGGCCTCTAGTCTGGCGCCACCGCTGTGCGAGCTGGACTGGCCGCACCAGTATCGCATCGTCTCTTCGGCGTTCCCGGCCATCGCCTTCTTTGAGACCTTGGTCGATCCCGAGCGGATGGAGGCGCTCTACCACCTCGAGGGCCTGACGAACGCGCGTCTGCGCGATGAGGTCGGGGACATCGCGCTGGTCGATCCCGAGGACCGGATCAGTGGGCCGGGCGCATCGCCCGTGATGGCGGCCTTTACCCATGTCGGCGCCGAGAGCCGCTTCAGTGATGGGTCCTTCGGGATCTACTATGCGGCGCGCACGCTGGACACGGCGATCGAAGAGACCAAGTTCCATCGCGCCCGCTTCCTCGCCTTCACCGAAGAGGCGCCAGGGGAGATCGATCTGCGCGTCGATGTCGGCGAGATCGCCAAGCCCCTGCACGACATCCGTGGCAACACCTACGATGCGCTGCATGCTCCGCGGACCTGGGCGGCGTCTCAGGCCTTTGGGGCCGAGATGCGCGCGTTGCATTCCTGGGGGTTGGTCTATCGATCGGTGCGCCATCCTGGCGGCGAGTGTATTGCGGCCCTGAGACCCCCGGCGGTGACCCTCCCTCGCCAGGGACCGCATCTCAGTTATCTGTGGGACGGCGCTCGGATTGTGCGTGTCTATGAAAAGATCCTGCGTTAGCGCTTCGGCGGTACCGATTCAGATCGCCGCCAACGCCGCTCTCCCCTGGTGCCTCAGCGAGTCCGCCGACAGCTCACCGCATCCCGGCGCCTGCTCCGGATGAGGGT
>NZ_JAYESN010000329.1:0-2678 GCF_034860625.1 Lamprobacter sp. | reverse complement strand
CGGATGTGTTCAACATCCTGCTGCAGGTGCTCGATGACGGCCGCCTGACCGATGGTCAAGGGCGCACGGTCGACTTCCGCAACGCGGTGATCGTGATGACCAGCAACCTCGGCTCCGACATCATCCAACAGAAGGCCGGCGAAGCGCAGTATGCCGAGATGAAGGAAGCGGTGATGGAGGTGGTGCGCGTCGCCTTCCGGCCCGAGTTCATCAACCGCCTGGATGAGATCGTCGTCTTCCATCCGCTCGACGAGGCACAGATTCGGGCCATCGCCGGGATTCAGATCGGCTATCTCAAAGAGCGGCTGGCCGACCGCGAGATGGGCCTGACCCTGAGCGACGCGGCGCTGGATCTACTCGGCGAGGCCGGCTTCGATCCGGTCTATGGCGCGCGCCCGCTCAAGCGCGCGATTCGCGCCCAGCTCGAGAACCCGCTGGCGCAGCAGATCCTGGCCGGCAAGTTTGCCCCGGGCGATACCATCGAGGTCGATGCCCGCGATGGGCAGTTGCTGTTTGAGAGCGTGGTCGAGGGTGAGTTGGTCGATTGAAGCCTAGCGCGCCCGCGATGGAGCGCGGGCACTGATGGGTGTCGGCACCTGAACGAGCGATCAGGGCAGGAGTGCTGTTATCCATGAAGCCCGACACCCGCACCGCGATGCATGCACTCATCGCACAGGTGCGCGAGACGCTCCCATTCGACGCACCAGCGGCGCAAGTCTGCGGCGGCGACTGCCAAGGCTGCTCGCTGAAACTGCTCGACTACCTCAATGGCGAGCTGTGCGGCTGGGAGCAGCGCCTTGAGGCCGGCGAGACGCCAAATTTTGGTGACCTCTCGCGACTGGCAGAGACCAGTCGAAAGGTCTACGCGGCCTTGCAAAAGAACGGGCTGCTCGCCGCCATCACCCCGATTTGACGGCCTGATCGCGCGCATCCCTGAGCAACCTGGATAGCGATGTCCTCTGCATACAGAGACGCAGGCCGCACAGCGCCCCGTCTTCCGTCAAACAGAGCCCTCGCCGATCCCGACCAGGCCCAGTGCTATGATCACCCGATGAAACCCAAGAAGCTCCCCATCGGTATTTCGACCTTCGCCAAGATTCGCGGCGAGGATTACTACTATGTGGATAAGACCGGGCTGGCCCTGCAGCTGATCGATGCGGGCAGCTACTACTTCCTCTCCCGCCCACGCCGCTTCGGTAAATCCCTGTTTCTTGACACCCTAGCCGAGCTGTTCCAGGCCAACCGGCCGCTGTTTCAGGGGCTCGATGCCGATCAGCACTGGGACTGGAGTATCCCATACCCAGTGATCCAGCTGAGCTTTGGCGGTGGGGTGATGCGTGATCGCGAGGCGCTGGATGCCAAGATGCGCGATCTGCTGCGCATCAATCAGCGCAGGCTCGGCATCCCCTGTCCGCCTGAACTGGATATACCCGCCTGTTTTGGTGAGCTCATCCGTGCGGCGGAAGAGTCATACGGCCAGCGCGTGGTCATCCTGGTCGATGAATACGACAAGCCGATCCTGGATAACCTCTCCGAGCCGGAATTGGCGCGGCAGATGCGCGAAGGCCTGCGCAACCTCTATTCCGTGATCAAAGACCATGACCGCTACATCCGCTTTGTCTTCATCACCGGGGTGTCTAAGTTCAGTAAGGTCAGCCTTTTCTCTGGACTGAACAATCTGGAAGATATCACCATCAATGCCGACTACTCAGCACTCTGCGGTTATACCGAAGCCGATCTCGACGCGGTGTTCGCCCCGGCACTCGAAGGCCTTGATCGTCAGCAGATTAGAGACTGGTACAACGGTTACAACTGGACCGGTGAAGCCGTCTATAACCCCTTCGACCTCTTGTTGCTGCTGCGCAACCGTCAGTTTCGGTCTTATTGGTTTGAAACCGGCACTCCGACCTTCCTGATCGACGTCCTCACCCAACGCCATACCTTCAGCCCCAGGTTAGACGCCTGGCGCGCCACCGAGGCGCTGCTGTCACGTTTCGACGTGGATGACATGAGCACCGAGGCCCTGCTCTGGCAAACCGGCTATCTGACCATCCACAGCCAGCGCCAGCTCGGCGCCCGTATCGAATATACCCTGGGCTATCCGAACCTAGAGGTGGAAAGCGCCCTCAATGAGGCCCTGCTCAAGGGACTCTACGGAGACGCCAGCGAGGCCAGCGAGGCCAGCAGTCGCCTCTATGACACCCTGATCGAGGGCGACTTCAACGCCTTGCGTCAGCACTTCGTCAGTCTCTACGCCAGCATCCCCCACGACTGGTTCCGCAACAACCCCATCACCCAATACGAAGGCTACTGGGCCAGTGTCTTCTACAGCCACTTCGCTGCACTGGGGCTGGATCTTCGCCTGGAAGATGCCACCAATCACGGCCGGCTCGATATGACACTGTTGTTCAATGAACAGGTCTATCTGTTCGAGTTCAAGGTGGTCGAGCTGGTACCTGATGGCCGGGCGCTAGAACAACTCCAGGCCAGGAATTACGCTGAGAAGTATCAAGCCCTCAAGCAGCCCATCCACCTCATCGGCGTCGAATTCAGCAAGCAAGAGCGCAATCTGGTCGGTTTTGAGGTGATCAGCGATTACTGCAGCGGCGCATCCCGTTCGAACTGAATCTTGTCGTAGACCTCGGCTAACGCCAAGGTGCAGCCGATGCTCTCGAGCG
>NZ_JAYESN010000328.1:0-2709 GCF_034860625.1 Lamprobacter sp. | reverse complement strand
CACTCTGGCGGCGCTCCAGCAGCAAAGCCTGGATGCCGACCGGTGGCACCCTATTGCGGGCCAGATCAAAGGCATTCAGCGCGCCGTCGATTCAGTGCTGAGCGCGGAAGGCTGGGAAGGTTTCCATTACAGTATGCAGTATGAGGAGTTGGCAATAGAACATCCAGAAATCGGAACACTGCCGGTCTCCCTGCTGAGTGATGGTGTGCGTGCGATGGTGTCACTGGTAGCTGACATGGCTTGGCGCTGTGCCAAGCTCAACCCGCACATGGGCGAGGAGGCTGCACGACGGACAGCAGGGATTGCGTTCATCGACGAAGTCGACATGCATTTGCATCCGCGTTGGCAGCAGCGTGTGATTGGCACGCTGCGCGAGGCGTTTCCGCGCATTCAACTGGTGGTGACGACGCATAGTCCACAAGTGCTCTCGACGGTGGATGCCGAATCGATCCGGCTGGTCCGACACGAGTACGATCCAGAGAGCGGCGAAACCGTTTCGCAAACTGTTCGGCCTTTGATGCAAAGTCGCGGTGTGGCCAGTAGCGATGTGATGGCTGAACTGCAAGAAGTCGACCCAGTTCCGGGCGTACAGGAAGCCCGATGGCTCGAGGAGTACAAAGCGCTCGTGACCTCAATGGAGCAAGATCAGGTTTTAGATGAGCGAAAGCAGGCGCTCAAAATCAAGATCTTCGATCATTTTGGCGAAAATCACCCGGCGTGGTTGGAGTGTCTACGCATGGAGCGGCTCCAGGAGATGAAATCACGCTTGGGCAAACGCATGCCTGTCGACCGGATTGATAGCTGACATGCACCGACTGAGCCGACCCTCTGCACCGCGCTGCTTGGGCAGGTTTCGTCACGGCCGCAACCTGCAGACGGCGGAAGAGATCTTTAGTTTGGCTCTGGAGTTTGAAGATTCGGACTGGCAGCCGATCCTGGATCAGGAGCTGAATGACATTGCTGGAAAACCTTTCGAGACGGCCATCCGTCATGTGCTGCAAATCCGTTAATCGCTGTGCCCCTCGATCTCTACAGCTTCTTCCACCTCAACCTCGCCTACTCGGCGATTGAGGAGGAAGACCGCCCGCGGGTCATTGAGCGCTGTTACTGGCCGTTGCTGCGCCTGGCGCGCTGGCGCGGGCTGCCGTTCGGCGTTGAGCTGTCTGGCTTTACGCTGGAGTGCATGGCGGAGATTGACTCCGCCTGGGAATTATGAGGGACGGACCACGTTAACGGTCGACTGCCACGAAACCATTGACGACAGGGCGAGAAGACCCAGCCTCCGGGGTCGAAGGCGTGTTGGCTGGCCCTTGCTGCAGGTGTCTGCTGAGGCACCATCGGCTACACTGGACCCATGAGCGCCGACCCCCGCCACCCCTCAGACAAAGACCTCCTGCGCCTCTGGCATCGCGCCTTCGGCATTGCGCTGATGGATGTCTTCGCCGAGGCACCCTGGGCGGTTGAATAAGACCTCACCGCCGGCACCCAACCGGTGGCGGACAATGGCCTGCAGGCGGTGATCCAGACGCCCACGCCAAGCCCCACGCCAACGGCAGCTACTGCGTGGTGTTTGACACCCTCATCGAAGATATGCCCGCCGACATGTTCCCCGACCGCCCCTGGGGACCAGGCAACAACCCCAAGACTGCCGTGCACCAGTACCTCAAGGATCACCCGGAGTTCGAGATCGACAAACAGATCGACCACAAGCTGCTGATTAGCGTGGCACCGGATGGCTACCTGCGGCGGGTGGGGTAGGTGCTGGTCATCAGGGCTGGGGAGGTGGCACACTCCTTGACCTGGAGCCTTGATTTCAAGTCTCGGGTCAACCATCCTGAAGTCGGCTTGGGGGCGAACAGCCGGGCAGAAGCTTGATCACTTCGATGTTGATATCGGATCATAGGAGGATTGCCGTTCGAGAGAATCGGCGAAAAATGAACATGAAGACAGACAACAGAGCGGCGCCAACTTCAAGTGAAGGGCGTTTTAGTGTCCCTCCGACCACGACCGATGAACTTGCGGCCATTGCTCGTACTGTACATCGGTACAAAAAGGATCAGCAAGCACTGCGCCGTGCCATGGAAAGAGCGGGGATCATCACGGAAAGTGGTCAGTTAAGCAAAGAATACCAATCTCGGTGATCCAAAACGGACACTACGAAATTCTTCCGGGGCTCCTTCTTGGGTTCCATGGAACAGATCAGTCTGTCGTTGATGACGTTCTCAGCGGTAAATGTCATCTGGGTCGAAGCCAAAATTCTTACGACTGGCTGGGTAATGGTATCTACTTCTGGGAGTACAGACCCCTACGTGCTTTAGATTTCGCCAAACAGGCGGCTCGTGATGGTCTATCCAGTCGAGGAAAGATCGAGAATCCGGCAGTGCTCGGAGCCGTGATTGATCCCGGCAGATGTCTCAATCTGCTTGAGGCCTCAGCTTTGGATCAAGTCAAACAGTCGTATCTCGCGCTGTCAGAAAGCACGACAGAGCTGCCCGAGAATGAAGGGGGGATCGATCGACGCAAGCGTCATCTGGATTGCGCCGTCATTGAGTTACTCCATCAAATCCGCGAGGACAGCATGCTTGAGAACAATGCACCGCTCAAGCCCTATCAGACAGTACGCGGAGCATTTTGGGAGGGCGACGAGCTATACCCAAACGCTGGTTTCAAGGAAAAGAATCATGTGCAGTTGGTCGTACGGGACATGAG